>DAOUCN010000301.1:0-6953 GCA_034431995.1 Chloroflexota bacterium
GCTTCGGACAGGCCATACCCCTCGCACAGCTTCCCGCCGGTGATCTCCTCGAACTTCAGCTTGACCTCGCGTGGCAGCGGTGCCGCTCCACTGATGCAGCCCTTGATGGAACTGAGATCGAACTTCGGGGTCAGGGGGCTGTTGTTGATGGCCACGTACATGGTCGGCACGCCGGGGAAATACTGGGGTCGCTGCTTCTGAATCGCCGCCAGTACGTCGTGCACCTCGAAGCGGGGCAGCAACACGAGTGTACTGGCCGTCCCAATGGCCGCACTCATGCAGGCCACCATGCCATAGACATGGAAGAAGGGAATCACGCCCAAGAACGTCGTCGTGCCATCGGGCACGTTCAGCCAAGCTTTGATCTGCATCGTGTTGGCGATGAGATTGAAGTGCGTTGCCATCGCCCCCTTGGAGATACCAGTGGTGCCACCGGTGTACTGCAACAGAGCAAGATCATCCGTCTGCACATCCACCTTTGGCGGCGCATCGGGATAGCCCTTCAGGAGCGCCAGGAAGTCGTAGTCTGGCTTCTCCGCCGGATGGCGAGCCCCGTCTTTCTTCTCCTTGGCCAGTGTGTACAGGAGCTTGATCACCGGTGAGAAGTAGTCCTTGATGCTCGTGACAATGACATTCTTGAGCTTGGTGCGCGGCCGAACGCTCTGTACCAGCGGATAGCGATGGCTGAAGGTGACGATGGTCTCCGCGCCACAATCGTTGAGCTGGTACTCCACTTCCCGCTCCACATACAGCGGGTTCGTGGCAACGACGACTGCTCCTGCCTTCATTGCACCGTAGTAGGAGATAACGAACTGCGGGCAGTTGGGCATCAGGAGCGCAACCCGATCCCCCTTGCGCACGCCGAGGGCAAGCAGGGCATTGGCAAACCGGTTGGCCAGGGCGTCTAGCTCCCGATAGGTGAGCTTGCCCCCCATGAAGATCGTTGCCGTCCGGTCGGGGAAGCGCTCTGCCGACTGCTCCAACAGGCGAAACAGAGGGATTTTGGGATACTCCAGCGTATGGGGAACGCCAGGATCATAGTGAGCCAGCCATGGCTTGTTCATCTTGAACCCCCTCCTCGTGGGTTGAGTGCGGACGCCTGTCCTCTTGTCACGGATCACCTCACCGTGTCCTGCCTGTCATCACATCGTCGTGTTGTCCCTGGCATCACCTCCTTGTGGCACTGGACGGGCCAGACGCGGGGCTCCTGGCTAGCCGCGGCTCAGCACAACTCGGCCCAGGAGGGCCTCTCTCCAATCGGCCGGAATCTGACTGGGCTGTCCCTCGCGATTAACGCATATGTGTACAGTCTTCCCATCCGCCAGCACCTGGCCGCTCTCCTGCATGCGCACCTGGTACCCAAATGTCACCATCCGGCTGCGCACATCCTCGACCCACGTGGACACAACGACCAGGTCTCCATAGCGCGCGGGAGCCAGGTAGCGGCAAGACACCTCGGTCACTGGCAGTAGGAACCCTCTCCTCTCCCACTGCCCATAGTCGGCACCCAATTGCCGGCTGTACTCGCCGCGGCCTACTTCGAACCACACAATGTAGTTCGTATGGTACACCACGCCCATTGCATCGGTCTCGGCGTAGCGGACGCGCAGGGTTGTCTCAACCACAGGCCGGTCTGTCGGCTTCTCACTCATCACCTTGCCTCGTTTGGCGGGCCGCTCCCCTGTCTAGCTTTCCTTCACGCGCCTCAACTCAGCGATCAGCTCCGGTATTACACTCTGCCAATCTCCCACGATACCGTAGTCTGCCTTCCTGAAGATGGGCGCTCGCGCGTCCCTGTTGATAGCGACCAGACAGCGAGTGCCTCGCAGCGCAACTCGATGGGGAAAGGCCCCCGACGTGGCGACGGCAAGGTAGAGGTCAGGATGCACACGGTTTCCCGTTATGTCAACCATCCGCTCTCTGTCTGCCCATCCGAACTCCACCGCCGAGCGTGTGGCAGCCACCGTCCCCCCCAGCACGGCGGCGAGTTCCTCCAGCACCGTGAAGCCTCCCGGTCCGCCCAGGCCGCGCCCTCCACAGACGACCGCCCTGGCATCGCGCAGCGGTAGCTCACGTCGCTCCGCCGCAGCCGGCTCCACCCGAGTCGCAGTGACACCCTCCAGCGACACCGTTATGTCCTCGACGGCCCCTTCGCGGTACGCGTCGCGAGCAAGGGCACGCAAGTGTCCGGGGCGAACGGTTGCCATCTGCGGGCGCGCCGTCCGACAGATGATCTGCGACAGCAGCAGACCCCCATAGCTCGCTCGCGTCCCAAGCAGCAGCCGCTCGCTCTCATCCAGCTCAAGCGCTATGCACTCCGTGATCAGCCCGGTGCCAAGGCGCGTAGCTAGGCGGGGGGCGAGGTCTCGCCCACGAGCCGTAGCGCCCAGCAATAGGATCTCCGGCTTCTTCTCTTTCACCAAGTCGGACAGCACCGCCGTGTACGTTTCCGTGCGATACTCACTCAGAGCCTCATCGTCGGCCACGAAGGCCATGTCTGCGCCACAGGCAATCGCCTCTGTCGCCAGAGGTCTCACATTCTGTCCCAAGACGACCGCTCCCACACGGACGCCCAGCGAGTCAGCCATTTCCCTGGCGCGGCCGAGCATCTCCTTGCTGATCGCGGCCAGACCGCCCTGGCGCACTTCGACGAGCACCCAGATGTCGCGATACTATGCCCCCGGCGCTTCAGCCTCAAGCGTACCGCCCATCAGTGCTTGCAGATAGTCAAGCTCCATCCGACACCTCACGCTCTTTCTCAGCAATGCGCCGCAGGAGTGCCCAGCGGTCCGGTCCGCTCGCCGTCTCCAGTCGTCGGGTCGCCAAGGGGTCAATCACTTCGCGGAGAAGGCGAACGTCTTCTTGCGACGGGGGCTCGGTCTCTGCTGCGTCTGGCGAGACGTCCAGGGGGAAACCAGTCCGTGCCTGGATACGCTCGATGGTGACCCCCGGGTGATACGTTACCAAGCGCATCCGTCCGCCAGCGAAATCGAACTGCCCCAGATCAGTCAGCAGATAACGCGGGCCGCTCCCGCGGATGCCAAGTCGTCGTCGCTCCTCGTCCGATCGCACACCGACGCCGCTGGTGAAGTCCAACTGCGGCACGAAGCTCGTGCGACCGTGACGCGGGACATAGAGATACACCCGTGAAGAGAAGCATGTCAGGTCTGGAATGCCCCCGGATCCCGGCAGGCGCAGACGAGGCTTGTGATAGTCGCCGATGACCACATTGTTGAAGTTGCCGTGCGGATCAACCTGGGCCGGCCGCAGGAACTCCTTGAAGGCGAAGGTGGGCAACACCTCACACGCGGCCTGCACGAACGACAGCCCAGCCAGGGCATGCCGTAGCAAGAAGAACTCCGCCCTACCCAGACTGAGGGGCGCCCAATGATCCGTGAGTACACTGCCCACCGCCGTGGCGAACATCAGGTTCGGCGCGTGCGTCAGTTTGGCTAAGTAGTAGCCAGCAATGACCAGGGGTGTGGCGATTCCCTGCGCTAGACATTCGCCGTCTTCAATCTGGCGAGAGATGCAGACGGCCAGCAACTCGTCAATGGTGTAGTCGGTGGCAGCGCTCATCTACTCTTCCAGAAGCCTCGCCAGGTACTGCTGGAACTCTCCCCGGTCGCAGGCCTCGATGTAATCCAGAATGGCGAGGCTGTCCAGTGCATACTCGGGGTAGCACGAAGTCGGCTTTGCTCCGCCAGGAACGTGAACGAGCGCCGCCACCCGCAGACCGAGGACGCCGATGTCCTGTGGCAGATCATCGGAACGGTCAACAATCCGCTCTGCCGTGACGATCACCGTGCGCGACACCAACGCCAGCTCCTGATCAAAGGCGCGGTTGCCGATGAGGCAGGCATTGCCACGGCGGTCGGCCACGGGAACATGCACCACGGCTACGTCTGGAGAGATGGCGGGAAATGCCGGCAGCATCTCCCCACTGTACGGATCCTGGACCATTTTCACATCTGGCCGAGCCCTGAACATCTCAGTGCCGAGCCACGCCCGTCCGGGCATGAAGCCTACGCCCGCTTCGGCAGCACGGAGGCCAAAGGCAAGGGACGCCTCGGTCTCCTCTACGATCTCGAGGTCGCCGCCCCCAGCCCGCTTCGTGAACATGGGTGCCAACCCAAACGCCTCAAGACCGAAGTAGCAGGTTCGTACGCGTCTGACCCTCCCTGCTCCCACCAGCAGGTCACTCTCGAAGCCTGCGGTCAGCGCGAGCAGGGTCAGGTCTCGGGTGCCCTGTCGCAGAAGCTCGCGCACGAAGGCCACTGGACGACGGTACAGCGTCATCCCGCCTAGGGCCAGCGTATCCCCTGGGCGGACAAGTGCGGCAGCCTCAGCTAGGGTCGTCAGCATCAGTCGAGCAGACCCCGCTTGCGCAGTCGCGCCACCACGGCGCGAACGGCCTCGGTAGTCGTCCCGCCGAGGATTTCGCCCCGGGCCTCGGGCTCTGGCCCGAACATCCTTCGCACCGTGGTTGCCGAGCCTGCCGCTCCGACCCTGCTCATGTCGGCGCCAATGTCACGCGCCCCCCACACATCCAGCATGCCATCCTTGTACACATTCATGATACGATCCGCTGGCGCCAGTCTGGGGACGTTTGCCTGTTCTCTTATGGTCAACACCGCAGGCAGAGGCACGCTCAAGCGGCGAGGGCCTTCCTCGAAGTCACGCACGGCGGACGCGCGTCCCTCCGCAACATCCAGCTTCCACGCCGACGTAACCTGTGGCTGTCCCAGGTGCTCAGCTATTTGCGACCCCACCTGCCCGCCCCCATCGTCCGCGGAGCGGCTGCCAGCCAGCACGAGATCAACTCCTCCGATTGTCTCAATCGCGCGCGCCAGGGCGTAGCTCACAGCGTGAGCGTCGGAGTCGGCGAAGGCAGAATCGCTGAGCAGCACGGCACGATCCGCGCCCATGGCCAGGGCCTCCCGCAGCACGTCCTCCGCTTGAGGCCCGCCCAACGAGAGGACGATAACCTCTGCGCCCTGCTCGTCTTTGAGCCGCAGCGCTTCCTCCAGAGCACACAGGTCAGCCGGATTGGCCGTGCGCACGGCATCCTGCGTGACCAGCTCGCCCCGGCTTGACAGCCGGACGGTGGCCGGATCAATGATCTGCTTCATGCAGACAACGATGCGCATGTTGTATCTGTCTCCTTGCACCTGTGGCGGCGCGTCACGGGTTGATGCGAATGCCGGCCTTGCGGAAGATGTCGGTAGCGACCACGATACGGTTGATCTCGTTGGTGCCCTCAAAGATCTCGGAGATGCGGGCGTCTCGGTAGCCTCGCTCAATGGGGTTGCCCCGCAAGAGGCCGGTGCCACCATGGATCTGGACGGCGCGCTCGATGCAACGCGAGCCGACCTCTGAGCCGAAGTACTTGAGCATGGCTGCCTCCCGGGAGAAGGGCTGATGGGTGTCTACCAGCCAGGCAGCACGATAGACCATTGTGCGCAGGGCCTCAACTTCAGCCGCCATATCCGCGATCATGAACTGGATGGCTTGCTTATGTGCAATCGGGCCGCCGAATTGCTCGCGCTCCACAGCATAGGCGACGCTTGCCTCAAGGGCGGCCTGGGCCCCTCCCAGAGCCGCTGCACCGATGATGATGCGCCCCACGTCGAGGGTCTTCATGGCGGTGAGGAAGCCAGCCCCGAATGTCCCCAGGACGTTCTCCCCGGGCACTCGGCAGTCCTCGAACACGATCTCCGCCGTCGCCGAGCCGCGGATGCCCATCTTCTCGTCTATAGTGCCGACCTTGAAGCCAGGATAGTCCTTCTCAACGATGAAGGCGGTGACGCCTCCGCGTGCCCCCAGCGATGGATCGGTTACTGCGAAGACGCTAAAGACATCGGCGATGCTGCCATTCGTGATCCATATCTTGGAACCGTTTAGAACAAAGTGGTTGCCGTCCCGCACGGCTCGGGTGCGGATGCGCGCCGCATCAGAACCAGCCTGGGGTTCCGTCAAGGCAAAGGCAGCCAGCTTCTCACCCTTGCATAGAGGGGGGAGATACTTGGCCCTCTGTTCCGCGGTGCCGTCGAGGTAGATGGCCATCGCACCGATGCCGATGTGGGCACCGAAGGTCGTCATGGTAGAACTACACGTGCGACCTAGTTCCTCTGCCATGATGCAGTACCCGATTTCCCCCGCCCCCGCGCCGCCGTACTCCTGCGGAAAGGGCATGCCGAGTAGTCCCAGCCTCGCTGCTTTGCGTATCGTTTCCCAGGAAACCCGCTCGTGCTCGTCAATCTCGTGGGCCACGGGCGCGATTTCTCGTCGTATGAACTCCCGGATCATCTTGCGCAGAAGCTGGTGTTCTCTTGAGAAGGTGAAGTCCATCCCCGTCTCCCCTCAGAGCGAGATGTCTACGCCCGCCGCTTTCAGGATCTCCGCGGCCACCGCCACCCGTTGCGTCTCTGCAGTGCCATCCAAGATCGTCATCGCCCTCACATCGCGATAGAGCCGCTCCATGTGGAAGCTCTTGATGTATCCCATGCCGCCGTGAATCTGCACTGCCTTGTTGACCACCCAGGTGGCCACCTGCCCTGCCCACAGCTTCAGCATGGCGATGTCGCGCTCCAGGGCCCTCTCCTGATCCAACAGCCATGCGGTGTGATACGCGAGAAAGCGCAGACTCTCTATCTGGGTGGACATATCCCCCAGGTATTCCTGGATACGCTGCTTGAGGGCAATCGGCCCGCCGAACTGCTGGCGGTTCTTGGAGAACTCAACGCTGTCGGCCAGGCCACGCTCGGCGATGCCCAGGCAGGCAAAGGCCGTGCCCAGGCGGCTGTGGCGCCACACGCGCCTGGCGATCTCTATTCCGGTGCCCTCCTGACCTCCCAGCAGGTTACCGACAGGAACCCGGCAATCGTCCAGGAAGATGGTACTGGCCGAGGCGCCCCGCAGACCCATCTGCTTCTCGCGCCAGCCGACTACGA
>DAOUCN010000302.1:0-2134 GCA_034431995.1 Chloroflexota bacterium
GTGCACACCCGTGTGGCCGAAGTAGCACGGAACAGCGGCCCGGCCCGAACGACGAGACGGGCCGCAGCAGAAAGAAGCTGGTGTCACAAGGAAAGGGTTGAAGCGGGCCGCAAGTCCTTGTGTACCGCGGCGAGGATGGCTACTGGGTAACTGAATGTCCAAGCCTCCCTGCATGCATCAGCCAGAGCCGGACCAGGGAGGAAGCTGTGCGCAACATCGTAGAGGCCATCGCTGGTTATATCGCGGCTCTGGAAGAGGACGGCCTACCTGTGCCGGAAGAGCGATTCGAAGCTGTCCTGGTCGCCGCATGAGCAAGTTGCCAGGTATCTCGGGGCAAGAATGCGTCCGGGCACTGCAAAAGGCCGGCTACTACGTTAGGCGTCAGGAGGGCAGTCATCTGATCCTGCGGCCGCGATGTTGCCTTGGCCCAAGTTGTGATCCCTGACCACAAGGAACTCGACCGCAGCACACTGCGGGCAATCATCCGATAGGCTGGACTCGGTGTGGACGAGTTCCTGAAGCTGCTGGTGTGAGGCCGAAACCTACCTCGGCTTGGCTAGTGCCAGTGCTCTGTCTACCGCCTCCTGCGGGCTGTGTGCACACAGAACGCCAGGGACAGCTTTTCCCTCCTTCCTCAATTCCCAGGTCTGTAGACCCACGACGGGAATCCCCAGCTTGAGGGCGTGGGCAATCTCCGACAGCGTGCCGAACTGGCCGCGCACGGCGATCACTGCCTGGGCCGAGCGCACAACGATAACGTTGCGGGCCTGATCCATGCCCGTGACGATGGGAATGTCCACGTAGGGGTTGGCGTCGGCGCGGGAGGTGCCGGGCAGGATGCCGATGGTCAGCCCGCCAGCCTCCTTTGCGCCCCGACAAGCCGCCTCCATGACCCCGCCCAGACCCCCGCAGACAACGATCGCGCCCCGCGCCGCCAGCGCCCGGCCAACTTCCTCGGCCAGGCGAGCCGTCTCGTCGTCACAGGTTGCGTCGCCGATCACGGCGATCATCAGCATGCGCGTGTCCCTGAATCGTCAGCAGGAAGCAGACAGCAGGAAGCGGCAGGTTGGTGGTCTCGACCCAGTCCGGTAAGCCTCGTCTGTCAACTTGCTGCTTCCTGCTTGCTGCTTCCTGCTTCCTGCTTACTGCTTGCTGCTTACTGCTTGCTGCTCAGCTCCACCTCCGCCAGCCGCGTGTACACCGCACCCTCGGGCCGCAGGTCGCTGCGCATGAGGCTGACGGCTGTCGCGGTGAAGTGCGCGGTAGATGGCCGCAGAGTGGAAATGGCTGCTGCGAGGCGGCGACGGTGGTCGGGCGTGGCGTCGTCCCGCACGCGGCCCAAGGTCAGATGCGGCGAGAAGGGGCGCTTCTCGCTGGGGAAACCCAGGGGCGAGACAGTGGACTCGATGGCGGCCTGAAGCCTGGACAAGGCGGCTAGGTCACCTTCGAGGCCAACCCACAGCACGCGCGGCTGGCGCGGATTGGGAAAGCAGCCCACACCCCCCAAGCGCAAAGCGATGGGCGCCATGTTGCCGGCGGCTTGCACAATGGCCTGGCGGATGGCCTCGACTTTGTCCGTTGGAGTGTCGCCCAGGAACTTCAGCGTCAGGTGAATACTGCCAGGGGCGACCCACCTGACGCCGCGGGCCGCTCCTGCGTCGGCTCGCTGCAGCTCATGCTGAGCAGCGGCCAGAGCGTCTTTGATCTCGATTGGCAGCTCAATGGCGATGAAGGCGCGGATCCTTTCCATGCAGCGAATCCCTCACAAGCAATCCCCTCATCCCCCAATCCCGGCTCACTGCATGATGTCGGGATCGCGGTGGTAGTTCACGCCCAGCGCGTCCAGCCGCCTGCAATGGGTGCGCAGGCGTTGTCGGAAATCCGGCCAGTCGCGTACCTCTCTAGGCGACCAGGCCACCTCGGCTAGAGCGCACAGGCGGGGGAACACCTGGTGCTCGACGCGGGCCGTGCTGGGCGCGTGCTCCGTCCACATGTTGCCTTCCAGCCCCAGGATGTGATGCGCCTTGTCTGGCGGCAGGGCTGGCGGTACCGGCTCAAACGAGTATGCCTGTTCCACCGAGGTGCGGGCATGGTCGTAGTCGAGATAGCAGTGGCTCGTCGGCGACATGATGAC
>DAOUCN010000303.1:0-35271 GCA_034431995.1 Chloroflexota bacterium
CAAATATGGGACGGGCAGGGGTAGGGACTCCCCATCTGGAGCCGAAAACCAACCTCAGCGGAGGGATCTGGCCCCCAGAGCGCCTTGTCAACTGAGGTTCCTCCCCCGAGCAGCGCCATATTTGGAATTGCTGTCTCAGAGTCACCCCCCTTGACAAGGACACGAGAATGGTGTAGCATAGTGAGTGCAGCATATGGACTATAAGTCCACAGTGCGGACTGGGCACCATATGGCAGAGCCGGTCAAGGTCCTGGACAAGGCGCTGGACATCCTCGAACTGCTGGGCGGAGCGCGCGACTTCGTCACGGCGCAGCGCATTAGCGAAGAAGTCAATCTCCCCAAGAGCACGGTGCATCGCATCCTCAACACACTGGTCGCTCGTGGCTACGTGCGCAAGGATGAGCGGGCCCATGCCTATGCCGTCGGCCTCAAGGTGCTCCAACTGAAAGAGCTGACCTTGGACGACCTGCACCTCGTCAACGCTGCGCGCCCCATTCTGCGCAGCCTGGCCGATGCTACCGGCTGCACCGCACACCTGGCCATCCTCACCCAAGACACGGCCAGTTACGTTGACCACTGGGTTGGCCCCTCGGGCCTGGCCATCCGCACCCGGCTGGGCGAGCATGCCCCTCTTTACTGCACCTCCCTCGGCAAAGCGCTCCTGGCCTGGCTGCCGCCAGACCAGCTCGAAGCGACTCTGCACCGCCTTCAGTTCGAGGCCCGCACGCCACACACAATCACTACCGTCGAGCGGTTGCGCCAGGAACTCGAGACCGTCCGCAGACAGGGCTTTGCGGAAGACATTGAAGAGAGCATGTTGGGCGTGCGCTGCATCGGCGCTCCTGTTAGAGGGAACGATGGTCGGGTCGTCGCGGCCATCAGCATTACGACACTGGCAGCACAACTCAATGAAGCCAAACGCCTGGCATGCATCCCTCTTGTGCGGCAGCATGCCGAGCAGCTCTCTGCGGAACTAGGCCATTCTCTGTGACATCATTGACGCGGAGGTGCTCTTGTGGAACGACTTGACGCGGTCCTGGGACGAGTTCTCATTCCCCTGGTCACACCCTTCAAGGATGATGGCGCGGTGGACTGGGATACTCTCGCCGATCTGACTGACATGGTGATCGAGCGCGGGTTCTGCGACAGCGTGATCGTGGGGGGAACGACTGGGGAGTTCATTTCTCTCAGCTTCGAGGAGAGACTCAAGCTCATCCAGGTGGTACACGAAGCGGCAGCGAATCGCGTGGCGGTCGTGGCGGGCACAGGTGCAGCGTACACGCAGCACGCTGTGGCCCTGACCAGGGCAGCCGAAGAGATCGGCTGCACGGCCGTCATGGTTGTTACCCCTTACTATCTTCAGCCGACGCAGGACGGTCTGTATCGGCACTACAAGACGATCGCCGAGGCTACAAAGCTGCCCATCATGCTGTACAACATCCCCCTCTTCAGCGGGGTGAATATCGAGCCCAAGACATTGGCTGCCCTCGCCGAGATTCCCAACATCCGGGCTATCAAAGAGGAAGCTGGTATCAATCCCACGCAGGCGTCCGAGTACGCGCTGGTCGTCCCCCAGCACTTCGCCATCTACTGCGGCGACGATACCATGACCCTGGAGGTGCTGACACAGGGCGGATGCGGCGTGGTCAGTGGCGGGTCCCAGGTCATTGGTGACCGTGTCAAGAAGGCGATCGCTTCCTATATGGCGGGCAATGTCGCCGCGGCGGCCGAATTGCACCTGGGTTCGTTCCGTTTCTTCCAAGCCCTCAATCAGAACGGGCGTGTGAATCCTATTCCACTCTTGCGCGATGCCATATCCATGACCTGGCGGCCGGTTGGGCCGCCGCGCCTACCCCTTCTCCCCGGAACGGCGGCGGAGAGGGCAGTCATCAGGGACATTCTGACAGATCTCGGTGTCAAGGTTCGTAGGTAGCGTGCGCAGTGGCAGATGGGGCGACACCAAGCCCACGAGCTGCGCTGGTCCTGCTGTGTAGGCGTAAAGGAGGTGATAGCCGGAGAAAGCATGGACAACGCGCGATGAGCCAGGCGAATCAGACGCCGCAGAGCTCATGCCTGAAATGCACAACGGCCCTCGGTCGGCGCAGCGATGCGCCCACAACGAATGAAGGAGGAAAAAAGGATGGCTACCAAGAGAGTGTCACGCCGCCAGCTCCTCAAGATCGCCGGCACCGCGGCTGGTGCTGCCCTGGCCGCGGCTTGCGGCGCGACGCCTACCCCTACGCCGGCACCCACACCGACGCCTGTGGTTGTCACCAAGGTGGAGACCAAGGTGGTGGAGAAGCAGGTGCCCGTGACCCAGGTGGTCGAAAAAGTGGTGGAGAAGGTGGTGACCGCCACGCCGGTGCCCTACACCGGCCCGGCTACGGCCCAGCGACCCTCCGATAAGGCGGGCGAGGTGGTGATGTGGACGTACATAGATGTCTACGGCTCATACAGCGCCCAGCCGGACATGCCGTATGCGTACAGGACCATCATCGCCAACTTCAACAAGCGCTACCCCAAGGTCAAGGTCAAGGTCGAGGTCATGCCCTGGGACCAGATCCACAACAAGGTGATCACCGCCGGCCTCGCAGGCGTGGCCCCTGACATAGCCATCGTCATGCCCCAGCGCATGGCTGAGTTCGCAACTACCAAGCTGGCGAAGCCCATGAACGACTACTTCGCCACCATGTCCAAGGAAGACCTTAACGACTTCTATGCCATGAAGCTCGACGACGGCTACAACGTGTTCGATGGCAAACGGTACGCCATTGGCAATGGCTGGCATACGCGCTTCATGTGGTACCGCAAGGACTTCTTCGAGAAGGCAGGCCTCGATCCCACCAAGCCGCCCACAGACTGGGACCAGCTTGTAGAATACGCCAAGAAACTCACGACCGGCAAGCAGTGGGGGTTCGGCGATGGCATCAAGGAACGGTACAACGTCCTCGGCTGGCCTTTCCAGTTCATCTACTCCAACGGCGGCCGTTACTTCGACGAGAAGGGCCGGGGTGCCTGGGACAGCCCGGAAGCGATCGAGGCAGTGCAGTTCATGAAGGACCTCAAGGACAAGCACAAGGTCTATCCCGCCGACTGCCTGGGCTGGACCGCCCGTGAAACCACGCAGCACATGATTAATGGCGACATCGCTATGATGTTTGAAGGCAGCTATCGCCTGCCCATGTTGATGGCTGGCCTACCCCTGTCCGTCATCGGTTACTGCCCGAACCCTGCGCCCAAGGGCAAGAAGTCAGTCGGTTGGGTCAACTCCTGGGCGTGGATGATTCCGGCCGCTGCCAAGAATCCTGACCTGGGTTGGGAGGTCATTCGCGATTTCATCAGCACCGAGAGCCTGATCCTCTACTGCAAGGCTGATGGCTCGGTCCCACCCAGGACCTCCTCCCTGATGGCGTTCACGGACGCGCCTTTCCTGTTCTTCATTGACCACATCAAGAACCATGGCCGCCCCATCGAGCAGTCCATCAAGCATGAGAACATGGTAGACGCGCTCCTCGACGCCATCCAATCTGTCCTCACGGGCAAGGAAGACCCCAAGACCGCGATGACGCGGACGGCAGCCGCCTTCAACAAGCTCCCTTAACCGGAGTACGTCACAGGCTTCAGTGGGCGCTCCGAGTTATGGAGCGCCCACGCCCACTATGGCCCGCAGCTCGCACAACGGGAGGAACGTGTCTTGACGATAGCCATTTCCCCAGCCTTCCCTACCAGGCAGCGCTCTGAGGGCATCAAGAGGCTGATCTACAAGCACATCAACGGTCTCTTCATGTTACCTGCCCTCCTCATCATCGGCTTTGTGACCATCTATCCTGCTTTCTTCGGCATCTACATCAGTTTCCAGAAGTACGGCAAGGGCCAGGTCGGCATGTCCTATGTGGGACTGGCAAACTACGCCAGCCTGCTGAGCGACCTGCGCGTACGCAACAGCCTGATTGTGTCGAGCAAGTACATTCTCTTTGGCGTAGTATTCACCACACTCATCGGTTTCATTCTCGCCTACCTCATCAATCAGAAGATCACGGTCAAAGCGCCGTTCATGATCGCCATTCTCATCCCTTGGGTCATGTCTGAGGTGGTAGCAGCACTCATGTGGGAGTGGATTCTGGACTCCAAGTATGGCATCCTGACGGAGATGCTCGCCGCCGTGGGCGTGCCGCGCGTCGCCTGGCTGGCAGGGGAAACCACGGCCCTCATTGCTACTATCGTCGTCAGTGTTTGGCGCAGCGTCGGCTTCTCTTTCGTCATGCTCCTGGCGGCCTTGCAGGGGATCAGCGCCGATGTGGAGGATGCTGCCCGCGTTGATGGCGCCAGCCGATGGGGACTACTGCGCCACATCACGCTGCCCCTGATCAGGGCGCAGATTCTGATAACGGTCACGCTGCTTACCCTTTCTTTCCTGAACGGCGTGACTCTTGTCATGACCATGACGTATGGCGGCCCGCTGCACGCAACAGAGGTGGCCGGCTTTCTGCTCTACAGCATCGCCTTCACCCACTTCGAGCTGGGCTACGCTGCGTCATTCTCCACGGTCATCTTGATCATCAACCTGCTTCTTGTGGGCACCTATATCAGGCTGTTTCACGTGGAGGAACTATACTAGCGGCAGGGGATATCCCATGACGACGAGGCTGCGACGCTCTTTTCCGCACCTACTAGTATACATTGTCCTCACGGGCACGGGCCTGGCCATGCTCATTCCTGTGGCCTGGACGCTCTCGACCTCCTTGAAACCCTTCAAGGAGCTCTTCGGCCCACCTCCCCACTGGATTCCGTGGCAGGTCACGTCGGAGGCCTACAGAGCTGTCCTGACTGAGACGGCTACGCCGCGGTACATGTTCAACTCTCTGGTCGTCGCGCTGGCGACCGTGCTTATCACCGTGGTGTTTGGCGGTCTGGCTGGCTATGCCTTTTCCCGCTCCAGGTTCCGCTTCAAGAACATTCTCCTGTACATCGTTCTAGCCACCATGATGATTCCGGGTCTGACCAATCTCGTCCCCCTCTACGTGCTGATGAATCGGTTTCGTCTTCTGGACACGTACCTGGTCATGATCCTGATCTATTCTGCCAGATGTCTGCCGTTCTCCATCTGGATTCTCAAGAGCTTCTTCGACAGCATACCAAAGGACCTCGAGGACTCGGCCGTGGTTGACGGGTGCACGCCCCTCAGTGCCTTCTTCCAGGTCATCGCCCCCATCTCCAGTCCCGGGCTGGCTGCCGTCGCCATCTTCAATTTCCTCTTCTCCTGGAACGAGTTCATCGTCGCGGTCATCTTCACATCGTCTAAGTCCGTGCAGACCTTCCCGATCGGTCTCTACCACTTCATGCACATGTTCATCATCGAATACGGCAAGCTCACAGCCGCTGCCCTTCTGGGCGCCATGCCTGCCATCCTTCTATTCCTGCTATTCCGAGACCGGTTCGTGCACGGCATGACGGAAGGAGCGATGAAGGCGTAGTGCATTCCCGTGGCACCCGTCCCAACATCCTGCTGATCACTTGCCACGACCTGGGTCGCTTCCTCGGCTGCTACGGCGTGGCCACGGTGCGCACGCCGAATCTGGATGTTCTGGCTGCCGACGGCGTGCGCTTCACGCGCGCCTTCTGCGCCGCCCCCCAGTGTAGCCCGGCCCGCTCGGCGCTCTTTACGGGGCGCTTTCCCCATAGCAATGGCGTGATGGGCCAGACGAATGAACCCTTCGACTGGGACCTGAAGCCCGACGAGCAGCACCTGGGCCAGGCCCTGCACGCCGCTGGCTATGCCACGGCCCTGGTGGGTGTGTACCACGAGGGCGGCGGCGACACGGTCGCGGATATTGCCGGGCGCACCGGCATGGAGCAGGTGGTGCGGGTGCCCCGCCTCAGGCACGTGGAAAAGCACGACGAGCGCGCCTTCCGTGGCGACGCCATCAGTGATGTGGCTCTATCCGTGCTGGCCAGCCTGTCAGCACAAGGGCGTCCCTTCTACCTGCAAGTCGGCTACCTCGAGCCCCATCGCCTGCTGGCGCAAGAAAGGGGTGAGCCGGATTACCTAGGGTTCATTGGGGATTATATCGCGCCAGATGCCACCCTCGGCGTCACCGTGCCCCCGTATCTGGGGGATACAGCACAGGCCAGGGAGGAGCTGGCGGAGCTCCAAGGCGCGGTGCACTATGTTGATGCCTGTATCGGGCGGGTGCTGGCCGGCCTGCGGGACCTACGGCTGGAAGACAATACCCTCGTGCTCTTCACCACCGACCACGGCATCGGCCTGCCCCGCGCCAAATGCACCCTTTACGACCCTGGTATAGAGACCGCCCTCATCATGCGCTTGCCTAGTCAGGGATGGACAGGAGGCAGAACCCAGACCGAGCTGGTCTCCGGCGTAGACATCTTCCCCACGCTCCTCGACCTGGCCGGCATCTCCGTGCCGGCGCGCGTTCAAGGATGCAGCCTCTTGCCACTGCTCGACGGTCAGTCATACACCCCCCGTGATGCCGTGTTCGCGGAGATGACGTTCCATCTGTACTACAACCCCATGCGCTGCGTCCGTACGCAGACGCACAAGCTGATTGTGAACTTCTGCGCAGCCCCATTCTTGATGGACGCCTCTCAGTCCTGGCGGCCGCGCACGGAGCCGCTCGTGCCGGCGAAGCCGCCGATAGTATACCACCCGCTTGTTGAGTTGTACGACTTGGTGAACGACCCATGGGAGCAGCGCAATGTGGCCGATGCGCCAGGTATGCAGGACGTACAGCGATCTCTGCTGGCTCTGCTGTCGGACTGGATGGTCACAACCGAGGATCCTCTGTTGCATGGCCCCGTGACGGAGCCGACACACGGGCGGGCTCTCGCCGTTCTGCGAGCCGCCAGCCGCGCCACCTGACGCGCCAGAAAGAATGCGGACCCCGTGTCACAGATGAAGACAACCAACTTCATGCCATGAACACAATGACACCCCGCCAGCGCTTTCTGACGGCCCTGGCCGTGGGCCAGCCTGATCGCGTGCCAGTGTTCGATTTCCTGTTCAGCAGGGATATCTTCGCCCATGTGCTCGGGCGCGAGGTGGAGCGCCACAACGCGGAAGACCTGGTGGAGTGCGCTACCCGGCTCGGTCTGGACGGGGTGTGCGTCTCCTTCGGGGGGCCGTCTGGCTCGCGCGCCACAGTCATTGCTGAGGGCATCTACACGGATGAATGGGGCGTCACCTACCAGCGTGATGTCATAGCCTCCTGGCCGGGCGATGCGCCCATCGGCCACCCCATCAAGAGCCGTGCCGACTGGCGGAACTACCTCATACCTGACCCTCGCCGCGCTGGGCGACTGACGCAGGCGCAGACAGCAGTGTGCATGACCATGGACGGGCGGCAGGCCGTCCTGGGCTCGGTCAATGGCCCCTTCACGGCGGCCTGGCTCCTGACCGGCCTGGAGCGCTTCTGCCTGCTCATGTACGATGACCCAGACCTCGTTGACGACATTCTGCGGGCTGTCACCGACTACGCCATTGCCGGTGGGCGTCTTCTCGTGCAGGCGGGAGTAGATGCCTTGGCCATCGCCGACGACCACGGCGGGGTGGCTGGCCCCTTCATCTCTGTGCCCCAATTCCGCCGCTTCGTCCTGCCTCACTTCGCCCGCATGGTGCACAGTTTCCGCGCGCTGGGTGTGCCTGTCCTCATGCACAACGATGGCGACATCCGCATCCTGCTGGATGATCTGGTGGACACGGGTATCAACGCCTACCATCCCATCGAACGGGCCGCCCACATGGATCTGGCCGACGTGAAGCGCAGATATGGGCACAGGATTTGTCTAGTCGGCAACGTCAACAACAAGGATACTCTGGTCATGGGAACGGTGGAGGATGTGGAGCGGGAGACTAAGGAATGCCTGCGCATCGCTGGGCCGGGCGGCGGCTACATCCTGGCCTCGGATCATAGCCTCCATCAGGATATCCCAATGGCCAACATCCTGCGTATGATTGACACAGCTCACCGCTATGGCCGCTATCCCCTCGACATGGAAGTCCTTGCGCAGAATGGGTAGGTCGAGTATGATAGCCGATGCTGAG
Organism: Chloroflexota bacterium; assembly: GCA_034431995.1. Taxonomy (GTDB): domain Bacteria; phylum Chloroflexota; class DTOL01; order DTOL01; family DAOUCN01; genus DAOUCN01. The sequence continues at coordinate 8,063 of DAOUCN010000303.1, forward strand.
GGTGAAGAGACACGGTGGACACCATGGCCGCCCCATCTGTCAGGCGCGGTAGGTCGCGAACAATGCACGATGAATCGCGGAAAGGCGAGGAGGTCTGGTGATGCGCCCGCGGGAAAGAGTTCTCGCTGCTGTGGCCCATCGTCAGCCGGACCGGGTGCCGCTGGACTACCTGGCCAAGAAAGAGGCCCATCGCACCCTCAAGGCATACCTGGGCATTGCCGAGGACGAGGAGCTTCTGCAGCGGCTGGGGATAGACCTGCGCCCCGTTGCCCCGCGCCCGCGGGTCGAGGTCCATCCCCTCCGCTATGCCGACCCCACGGTCGAGGTTACGCCCGACGGACTGTACAAAGACATATGGGGCGTTGGCTTTGTGCCCAGGGAGTATCCCACCGGCCTGTACATGCAGCTAGCCAGCCATCCCCTAGAGCGCGTGACGACCATTGCCGAGTTGGAGTCCTACCCCTGGCCGACGCCAGACGATTGGGACTACGGCAACGTGCGCCCAGACGCCCTGCGCTACGGCGAGTATGCGGTCAAGGCCCACAGTCGCGGCTTCTTTGAGATCAGTTGGTTCATGCGAGGCATGGAGGCATTCCTCGTTGACCTGGCCACGAATCCCGATCTGGCATGTGCTCTCATGGACCGCATCAAGGACTGCCTAATGGGGCGCATCCGCCGCATCCTGGAGGCAGCGCAGGGTGCCATTGACATCTTTGAGCTCAACGACGACGTGGGAACCCAGGGCGGTCTGATGATGAGCCCCGCCCTGTGGCGCAGGCTGATCAAGCCCCGCATGGCCGAGATGGCCGCCCTGTGCCGGTCGTATGGCGTCAAAGTCATGTACCACACCTGTGGCGGCGTGCGTCCTATCATCCCCGATCTGATCGAGATCGGCATTGACATTCTGGATCCGGTTCAGCCCTGGGCGGCCGGTATGGAGCCCAGTGCACTGAAACGCGACTTCGGCCATCGCCTCACGTTTCACGGCAGCATTGACGAGCAGCGCACGCTGCCCTTCGGTACAGCAGATGACGTGAAGCGCGAGGTCGAGGAGCGGATTCGCGTCCTGGGTGAAGACGGCGGGTTGATCCTCTGCCCATCCCATGCCATCCAGGCCGATACACCACCGGAAAACGTGTTGGCTTTGTATGACACAGCTATGGGGCACAGCACATGAGACCCATGACCTCGCGCCAGCGCCTGCTGACAGCCCTCAGAGGCGGCAAACCCGACCGCCTCCCGGCGACCACGCACCACCTGATGGCCTATTTCCTCACCGTCTATATGGGGGGCATGTCTGAACAGGACTTCTTTGAGCACTTTGGACTCGATGCCATCCTGTGGCTCGCGCCGGTGAAGCCGGATACCGCCAAGGGCGAGTACTTCGATCCGCTGCAGGGCGAGCTTCCACCCCGCAAGAGCCGGCGCATTCTGTCCGCAAGCTGGCGTCTCGAAGTCGAGGACATACCCAGCCAGGAATACGCAACGACACGCTACCGGTTTGTCACGCCCAAGGGCACGCTCACTATGGTCACCCAGGCAAATCAGTACACAGCATGGGCGTCGGAGACTCTGGTCAAGGAGAAGCGGGACATTGATCTGATCGCTGAGTATTGCACAAACCCCCGCTGCGATGTAGATGTGGTGAACAGCCTGGCCGAGGAGTTCGGCGAGCGCGGCATCGTGCGGGGCAGCATCGTGGGCTTTGACGTACACGGACAGGGGGGCTGTTGGCAAGATGCCTGCTGCCTCGTCGGCACCGAGAGGCTGATCCTGGCCACCTACGATGATCCGCAATGGGTCCACGAGTTGCTGCGCATCATGCTACGGCGCAAGAGGGTCTACATCGAGTCGCTACAAGGGGCACGCTACGACATCCTGGAGCTGGGCGGGGGTGACGCCTCGTCCACGGTCATCTCACCCCGCCTCTTCGATGAGTTCGTTGCGCCTTACGACGCCGAGCTCATCGCTCTGGCCCACGAGGTGGGCCAGAGGATCGTCTACCACACCTGTGGCGGCATGATGCCTATTCTGGAGCGCATCGCAGATCTGGGGACAGACGCCATGGAGACATTCACGCCAGCAGAGATGGGCGGAGATGTGGATCTGGCGGAGGCCAAGCGGCGCATCGGGAGTAGAGTGTGCATGATCGGCGGCTTCGATCAATTTCACTACTTTTGGGAGTGCACCCCGGAGCAAACCAGGACCGCTGTACGGGCATGTTTTGCTGCGGCGGGAGCAGATGGCGGCTACATTCTGTGTCCGTCCGACCACTTCTTCGACGCCGATCCCAGCCTCATACAAGCCTATGCCGATGAAGCCAGACGATGTGTCTACGAGGAGACCAGATCATGACTAGCCGCGAGCGCGTGCGCCGGGCCGTAACCTTCGGACAACCAGACCGGACGCCCATTGATCTGTGGACCATGCCGGCCACTGAGCGACTCTATGGCGATGCCTTGGCTGCGCTCCTGGCGCGCCACCCGCTGGACATCGCCCGGGGAGGATACTGTTCGGCCTGGGCGGAAGGTGTGTACCGGGCGGGCGAGTTCCGCGATGCCTGGGGCGTCGTCTGGCAGAACGTGCATGAGGGCGTGGCGGGCCAACCGAAGGTTCATCCCCTGGCAGACTACGCTAATCTGGCTCACTACAGGCCCCCCCTGGGGACAGCAGGCGACGGTTTTGAAGACCTGGATGACTTCATCGCAGTCCATCGCGACAAGTTCATCACAGGCGGATCCCTCCAGTTCTTCGAGCGCATGCAGTGGGTGCGGGGGATGGAGGATCTTCTGGTTGACCTGGCCACGGACAGGCCGGAGGTCTACATTCTGCGCGACATGGTGTTGGATTACCTGCGCGCGCACCTGGCGCATTGGCTAGAGCACGACCTAGATGCCATCACATTTTCCGACGATTGGGGATCCCAGGAACAGCTTCTCATCTCCCCGAGACTGTGGCGTCGCTTCTTCCGGCCGTGCTATCAAGAGCTCTTTGACATGATTCATGGGGCTGGGAAGCTGATCTTCTTCCATAGCGATGGGTACACCATGGAAATCATCGGCGATTTGATCGAGATGGGCGTAGACGCTCTCAACACCCAGCTTGCCTGCATGGACCTGGCGGAGCTGGGACGCCGCTTTGCCGGGCGCATTTGCTTCTGGGGAGAAGTAGACCGCCAATGGGTATTGGCCCGAGGCACACCTGACGATGTCCGGGCTGCTTGTCGCACTATTAAGGCGCACTTGGAGCTCCCCAGCGGTGGGCTGATCGGCCTGGGGACTGCCTTCGTGGACACCCCCCTCGAGAATATCGAGGCACTGCTGACCAGCTGGTAATACGGACCACGCTGCCAACGGCAAGGAAAGCCATGAACGCACGAGAACGAGTGACGCGGGCAATCGAGTTTCGCTATCCCGACTGCTTGCCTCTGCGCTACGCCAGTGATCCGGAACGCTCAGACTATATCAACCTGCGCGTCAGCCCTGCCACAAGCTGGACGCCCTCCGCACCCGGTTTGGACGAATGGGGATGTCTCTGGCAACAGCACCCGGTGACCAGCCTGGGGCAGGTCAAAGGCCACCCCCTGGGGAGCTGGGACGATCTGGCGAGCTACCAGTTTCCAGATGCTCACGCTCCGGGGCGCTTCGATGAAGCCATCCGCCAGGCCGAGCGGTATCGCGACCGCTATCTCGTTGGCAGTGTTGGTCTTACTGGCTTCGACCGGCTTCTGTTCCTGCGCGGCTTTGAGAACCTGATGGTTGATCTCCTGACCGCACCGGATCGTGTGGTGCATCTCGCCGAGCGGGTCATGCAGTATGAGTGCGACCTCGTCTCGATTTTCGCCCGAATTGGCGTACAGGCTGTCTCCTTCGCCGATGACCTAGGCACCGAACAAGGTCTGATGATCAACCCAGCCCTGTGGCGAGAGCTCTTCAAGCCGCTCTACAGAAGGCAGTTCGAGCATGCCCACAGTCTCGGTCTCCACGTTGTCTTCCACAGCTGCGGCAATATCTGGGACATTATGGGCGATCTTATCGAGATCGGCGTGGATGTCCTCAATGTGGAGCAGCCGCGCATCTTCGGTCTCGACCGCCTGGCCGCCGCCTACGGGGGCAAGGTGTGCTTCCTCACCAATCCGGACTCTCAGCGTGTGCTGCCGGTGGCGACGCCTGAAGAGGTAGAAGCCGAAACCGAACGCGTCGTCGAGGCCCTTAGCACAGCGGCAGGTGGCCTCATCGGGAACGCCGACTGTACGTGGGACCACGGCGGCACACCATCGCCTAACCTGGAGGCCATGTCCCGCGCCTTCCAGCGCATCCGCAATCGCTCAAGACCAACGCCGTGACCTCCCTCGCATCCCACCGGTGGTTCCGGGCCACGCCCGCTCCTGGGGGTCAGTTCGCCTCGGCGATGAGCGGCCCCGCCAGCTCCTGCACGAAGAAGAGGCGCCCGGGTAGCGTGGGCATCCAACTGGAAGGCACCCACGGGTCAGGCCCATAGCGCAGGGTGACCCACAGACTCATCCCTTGCCACATCATGCCGCGCCCCAGCACACCATCACAGCCACCGATGCAGCGATCCGACTGCAGGAAGAGGCCCGGCCCAATGGTGTTGGCGAAGGCCGGGATGGCCGTGGTACGGCTCTTGAACGAGGTGATCGCGTTCTGCTCGATCGTCAAGGGGTGCAGCCGGGCGCCCAGGCGATAGGTCTGAGCCTTCCATGCCTCCACAGAGTCGAACTCGGCCGCGAAGTGGGGCTCCCAGAAGGCAATATGGAATACCCGGCCTATGCCGTACACCGTGACCAACCGTGCGCCCTTCGCTCTTAGCTCACCGATGAGGGCGGGATACGTGGGCAGAACGTCGCGGGTTGCGAAGTGGCGTTGCTCCCTGGGCACGGTCAGCCGTCCCAACGGACCGTAGAAGGCAGCGACCATTGCCCCCTCAAACGCCCCTGGCGTCTGTGGCGGTAGTGTGTTCCCTTCGGCGTCGCTCCACTCGTCCATGTTGAAGCCGTGGACGTGGGAACAGGAAATCCCCCATTCCTTGAGGAAATACACGACCCACCGATACATGCCCATGGGCCCCACAGGCAGGATGAGTATGAGCTCGCAGCCAGCCTCGCGGCTTCTGCGTATCTCCATCGCCACCTCGTGGCCCATCTTCACCTCGAAGTCGGCTAGACTCTGGCAGGGAATCGGCTCGAAGTCCTTCGCCCACCACGGTTGCCTTTTCAGGATGCTTGTGGGCGACTGGCTGCAGATGGCGTCAATCTTGACCAGGTCCCAGCCGGCCGGGAAGAGACCTTCAAGCATTGAGCCCCGAATCGTCGTAACCAGATTGAGTTCCATTGGTTTCACGCTCCTTTCGGATTATGCATCTGCCGATGCGAATGCGGGGGCTAGGGCAGCAGGCGCCTGGCCGAGACCCGCCCCCAGGCGCGCAGAGCCTGGAACCCCTCGGCATAGCGGACGCCGCATTGCAGTCCACGAAAGCGAGCCACGGTCTCGATCAGATCAAAGACATCTGTGGAATGATGGTCTCTGATCCACGTTACTTGACTATCGTGCTGCGCCAGCGCCCGCCGCTTGATGTCCATCGTCGCGGAGATGTCTACATACTCCTCCGGTGCGAAACCGAGTCCAGCCAGGTTATCCATGAAGAACACGGGGGGCGCGACGGGATAGGGAGGCTGTGCTGTCACATAGTAGGCGAGCGTGGCCGAGAAGCTGGCATCCACGATGAGCTTGGTCACGGCGTTATGGTCGCTGTGGTAGTCGCCGGGGTGGTGGGTGATGATCAGGTCCGGTTTGGCAGTGCGGATTAGGTCCACGAAGCGGATCATGCTCTCCTCGTTGACGTAGAGCTCACAGTCGGGGAAGCCCAGGCATACAGCCTGCGCGCCGATGATCTCGGCAGCCCGCTGAGCTTCGCGGTCTCGTATCCTAGGCAATTCCTCATGGGGAATCTCGCCATGCCCTTTGTCGCCCGTACAGGCATGGGCCATCACAACCTGGTGACCCTCTTGCACGAAGCGGGCCAGGGTACCGGCGCAGCCGATTTCCAGATCGTCCGGGTGTGCACCAACAGCCAGGATGCGCACGGAACACCTCCCTATGGCTGAGGAACCATCTTATCCAGGAGAGCGAGCGACAGCCAGAGCATCCTGGAGATATGGAATGGCCCCTTGAACATGTTGCCCTTCAGGGGTAGCGATACGGACCCATCGCGGTGCAGGTAGCCGAACCACTCGCCGTACTCGGGGTCGGGGAAGTGGCTGAACGTGTAGGCGTGTACGCGCTCAAACCAGTCCAGCCACTTCTGCTCGCCCGTCAGATGATGGGCCAGCAGCGTTGCATAGAGGGCCTCTGCGTGTGGCCACCAGAGCTTCATGTCGTGCTCAAGTTGTTCCGGCGGCCGCCCCTCCACGTCAACAAAGTACAGAATGCCTCCGTACTGCGTATCCCAGCCCCACCTAAGGGACCAGTCCAGAATGTCCAGGGCACGGTTGATGATAGACTGATCCTTCCGGTGCATGCCTTCGTGCATGATAAACCAGGCAGACTCAATGGCATGACCCGGGTTGATGCACCGCCCCTCAGGCGAGTCGAGACGCTCTCCATTCGGACCGACGGTTTCCAGCAGGGCTTGCTCGTCGGGCCTCATGAAGTGATTGAAGATCTGATAGAGGGCATCGTCCACGACTTCCTTGTACAACGGATCAGCGTCCACCGTGCGCAGCTCCTGCGTCGTGCCGATCAGCACCATGGGCATGGCGTGGCTCTTGGTCACCCGCGTTTCGGGAATGACTTTGGGCGGCAGCAGGCCAGGCGTCCGATAGTAGCGAAGCATCAGCCGGTAAACGTCCTTCGCCTTCTGCAGCGCAGCCTGGTCCCCCGTGGCCTTGAAGTACTCGGCGCAGGCGATGACGCAGAAGCTCTCGGCGAAGACGTAGCGGCGCTTGCGCAGAGGCCGGCCGTCACGCGTCAAAGAGTAGAACATGCGCCCGTCGCTATCGAAGCCGTGCCTCATGACGAACTCGTAGCCTTGCCTGGCGGCGGCGAGCCATTCCGGGCGCCGCTCGAACGTGTTGTAGAGCTTGGCGTACAGGTAGATCCCGCCACGGCACTGTGTCCACATCTGCTTGTCCGTGCCGTAGACTGACCCATCCCGGTCGAGGAAATGCAGGTAGCCGCCATACTCGCGGTCCAGCCCGTGCTTGTACCAGAATGGCACGATGTCATCCAGCAAGGCTGCACGGTACTGGGCCTTCAGCTGGTTGATCCTTTGCTGCTTCATGTCGCTTCACCTCCTTGCGCGATATGCAAGACGAGACCGCATGTGACTGGCCTACGCCGCCCACCAGCCTTCCATCGCTGAAATCCGGTGGTAACGCGCGGCCGGGTCTTGCCGTCCACGAATGGCCATGAATAGACGAATGGCGACCCGCTGAACGGCGCTCACGTATGGTTTGCACGCTGCGCCGGTCGCGAATGCCTACGAGATACATCAATCGCGAGCGGCTGCACGTATGAAGGCGGGGACCCTCGGCGGCGTCGCTGCGTAGGGCGTGGCGTCATTCGTCTATGCGCGAGGATTCGTGGACGGCAATCATTCCCTACCGCGTTACAACCGGATCTCGGTCCATCGTCCTTGACAGCGCGCGACAGGGATGCTAGAATCAATCAGGGCCATCACAGGTCGAACTTACAATAGCCTCTGGCCCAGGAGATTGCCCGTGCCACTCCTCCACGGTGCCATTCCCGCCCTCATCACGCCCTTGACTCGAGAGGGCCACGTCAATCGCGCACTGCTCTGCGAGCTGGTTGAATGGCTGCTTACCCAAGAAGCTGATGCCTTCTACCTCACCGGCAGCACAGGTGAGGGCTTCCTCCTGTCCATCCCAGAACGACAGACGGTCGTCGAGACCGTCGTCAAACAGGTACGGGGCCGTGTCCCTGTGGTGGTCCAGGTTGGCGCCCTCGCCACGCCCGACGCCGTTGCCCTCGCCCAGGGCGCTGCCGTGGCAGGTGCCGACGCCGTCAGCGCCGTCCCCCCATTCTACTATCGCGTGGACTACGAGGCGGTCAGGCTGCATTACGCCATGATCGGAGCGGCCACCAGTCTGCCCCTTTATGTCTATAACATCCCCCAGACCACCGGCCTGTTGGTCACCCCAGCCCAGTTCGCCGCTCTCATGCGGGACGTGCCCACCGTCGCCGGCATGAAGTACACCGCCTCCGACCTCTTCGTCATGCGCCAGATCATTGAGCTCGACGGCGGTCGCCTGAATGTCGTCATGGGCACCGACGAGATGTTCCTGCCCGCTCTGTCCATCGGCGCGGCGGGCGCCATCGGCACCACCCTCAACTACATGTGCCTGCAATTCCGCCAGATCTACACGGCCTTCCAGAGCGGCGACATGGCACGCGCCCTCGCCATTCAGTCACAGGTCAACCGCGTGATTGGCGTCCTTCTCAGCTATCCCACGCTAGCAGCCCTCTACAAGGCCCCCCTGCGGCTGCTGGGCTTCGAAGTGGGCGAGTGCCGGCCTCCGATTCGGCCCTTGACCGACAGCGAGTCCGCCAAGCTGGAGGCAGACTTGAGGGCGGCTGGCTTCTTCGACCTGGAGCGAAGATAAGGACCTAGCATATCCCGCCTGCCCCCCAGGCCAGGAGTGTTGACCATGCCGTCAACGCAACACACCCCCGTCACTCCCCGCGAACGGGTACTGAAAGCCCTCCGCTTTGAGCAGCCTGACATCTGTCCCTACTACATCTGGGTCCATCAGGACATGATGGTGCCGCTTGCTCGTTACTACGGCGTGGACGACGTCAAGTCCACCGTCATTCGCGACCACCAGGTGATGCGCGAGATTCTGGCACTGACACAACCGGTATCCCCAGACAGCTATGTGGACGAGTTCGGCACCGTATGGCGACAAGCCGCTGAGCTCCACGTGGAGAGACCCGCCCTGTCTGAGCCCACACTCACCGGTTACACGTTCCCAGACCTCACCACCGACGCTCACTTTGCCGGGCTGGGCGAGTGGCTGGATGCCTACTCGGACCGCTTCACCATCGTGCAGCTTGGCATGCTGTTCTGGGAGCGCACCTGGGCCATGCGCGGCATGGAAAACATCATGCTCGATATGCACGATCACCCGCGCTTCGTTGACGAGCTTCTGGACGGCCTGGAAGCCCTCTGCAACGGGATTATTGACCGCCTGGTTCAGGACTTCGGCCACCGCATAGACGCCATCGGCTTCAGCGAAGACATGGGCGCCCAGCACAGTATGTTAATCAGCCCTGCTATGTGGCGTCGTTTCCTCAAGCCCCACCAGCAGCGCATGTACGAGAGAATCCGCCGCGCCGGCAAGGTCGTCTATCTGCATAGTTGCGGGCACATTGAGCCAATTGTGGGCGAGCTGATTGACATGGGCGTGCAGATGCTTCAGCCCATCCAGCCGGAGAGCATGGACATCTTTGCCCTCAAGAAGCAGTACGGCCGCCGCCTGTGCTTCGCCGGCGGCATCAGCACGCAGCACACCCTGCCCTATGGCACGCCGGACCAGGTGCGCGCCGAGACCCGGCGCTGCATCGAGGTCATGGGCAAGGGCGGCGGTTACGTTGTCGCCCCCGCGAAGCCCATCCTACCAGGGGTTCCCCTCGCCAATGCTGTAGCCCTCATAGATACCATCGTCGGGCAGTAGCCTGACTCCCCATCCCCAGCAAAAGGCCTCTCCGCTCTCCGTGCTACGCGGGCTCTGGCCCGCAGTTCATGGGTGGTGGCCCCGATCACCTCTAGCCAAATCATAGACAGCGCGCCGCGGCAGACCCAATTCACCAGCGACGACCTTCGCCGCCTGCGCTGGTGATAGACCTTGGGCCCCCAGCTCATCTAGCCGCCGTCGAACCTTCTCCTCAGAGACAGACTCGGCCCCACCCTTGCCCTCGCTCCTCCCTTCTATCACCAGGGTGAATTCGCCACGGGGAACGGTAGCACGGAAGTGAGCGAGCATGCTGCTGATCGTTCCTCGTTGGACCTCCTCGAATAGCTTGGTCAGCTCGCGCGCCGCGGCCACGCGCCGGTCACCCAGGATAGCCAGCATATCCTCTAGGGTCTCCGTCAGCCGGTGTGGGGCCTCGAAAGCGACCAAGGTGGCACGCTGGCTGGCAAGGTCACGGAGGAGGCGGCGGCGGGTCCCCTGCCTGCGCGGCAGGAACCCGACGAACAGGAATGAGTCCGTCGGGAGGCCAGAGACGGCGAGGGCAGCGGTCACCGCCGATGGCCCAGGAACAGGCACGACCGCCACTCCCCGCTCCAGGGCAGCGCGGATAAGTTCATACCCAGGATCGGAAATGCCGGGCATGCCCGCTTCAGAGATCAAGGCCACGTCGCCCCCCTCAAGGGCGGCGAGGATTGTGCTCAGCTTGCTCAGCTTGTTGTGCTCGAAGTAGCTGGTGACGGGCGTGGAGATGCCATAATGGGTGAGCAGCCGCCGGGCCGTGCGTGTATCTTCGGCCGCGACGATCTGTACCCCCCGCAGGACGCGCAAGCCGCGCAGGGTGATGTCTTCCAGGTTGCCGATGGGCGTGCCCACAACGTACAACGTGCCCACGGTCCATCTCCTCGAGCGTCAGCCCGGTGCAAGACCTGCCGCGGGTGGCTGGGCCTGCCGGAAACTGAGGCGCGGGTTGGACCCGCGCTAGCGACGGGCGACCGTAATCATGTCGGGCGTGAGGCGAATGCGCTCGTTGGTGACGACGACGGTGCGGTTCTCGTCGGGTTCCAGGTCGAAGTAGTTGTCGGAGAAACGCGTAGCTTCATCCGGCACAATGAGGTGCACAAAGTAGGCGTACGTGCTGGCTCGCAGACTAACCTGGACTTCATGCTCGTTCACCGAAACGATGCGCACCTCTGGCGCTGCTGGCTGGCGCTGCAGATCCTTGACAGGGACGAAGAAGTGGCGATTGGATGGAAAGACGTTGCCCATGGAGCGCACAGAGATGTAGCGATCGGCGCCCATAGCGATCTCGCCAGGCTGCCAGCGCCAGACAGCCCCGCTGCTGTTGGCGGGCACTGCGATGGGCCGACTGGCCTCCCATATGATCGTGCCATCGAAGGTCGCTAGGCGCACCGAGACGGTGTCTGAGAGGGAACGTTGGGTATCGTTTGCCAGCCACAGCTCAAGGCCCCCGTCATCGAGTGCCTTGAAGGAGGCCAAAACGGGCGCGTAGGCGCGTCGAGCGTAGTAGTAGCCAGCCTTACCGCAGCCGTAGTAGTCAATCACGCTCCAACTCAAGACCGGCCAGCAATCGTTGAGCTGCCAGAAGAGGGTGCCTGAACAGTGGGGCTTGCGGCGACGGAAGTGCTCGATGCCAAACTTGAGCCCTTCGGCTTGGGCGATCATGCTGAAGTCAATGTACTCCTGAAGGTCAGCGGGCAGCCCCGTCACTGTTAGCATCAGATTATCGCCCTTGTTCTTGGGATTATCTTTGTTGTGGTGATCCATCGCCGGGCTATGGTGGTGCAGTTGGTCGGCGGGGATACAGCGGCGCAGGGTCTCGTAGACGGGCGCGGCGTGCATGCCGAACTCGCTGATGAAACGGCCTCTGTCCTGGGCATAGTTGAGGAATGACACATTCTCCGGCGTGCCGTCGCTGCGTGGCTCTTCGCCAAAGCGCCGGGGTAGAAGGCCATGCCAGACATGCCAGTTGTGCGTGTCGCCGTCGTCCATGCTGTTGTGGTCGTTCCCTCCGTAGGGGCTGCCGGGCCAGTAGGGAACGCGACCGTCGAGTTCTGCGACGACCTGGGGCAGGATCTTGTGGTAGTAGAGCGAGCCGGGAACGGGATAGTCTGGCACATTCCAGTGATGGCGATCATGAATCCATTGGTTCTCGTTGTTGCCACACCAGAGGGCCAGGCAGGGATGGCTGCGCAGCCGCCGCACCTGGTAGCGCGCTTCGGCTTCCACGTCGGCCACGAACGCGGGATCCTTCTCTGGATACATGGCACAGGCAAACATGAAGTCTTGCCAGATGAGGATGCCCAGGCGGTCGCACAAATCGTAGAAAACGTCGTGCTCGTAGATGCCGCCGCCCCAGACGCGTAGCATGTTCATATTGGCGTCACGGGCGGCGGTGAGCAGCGCGGCGTACCGTTCGGGTGCGATCGAGCCGACAAAGGAGTCGGCGGGAATCCAGTCGGCTCCCTTGGCAAAGATGGGCACGCCATTGAGCACGAAGCGGAAGAAGCGCGTTCCTGGCTCATCGGGGTCGGGCGATTGGTCGAGGGCGATGGTGCGGATGCCGACTCGCATCTGCTGCCTGTCCAATTCCTGTCCGTCTTCCGCGACCGCTACACTCAGGTCATACAGATGTTGCGGCCCCAGTCCGTTGCACCACCAGAGCTGGGGCTCTGGCACCACGAGGTAGGCCGTGCCGGAGACTTGGGTGCCATCGCCAGACAGACAGAGAAGAGCCTGGCCCTCACCCTGACCCTCTCCCTCACCCTGACCCTCTCCCAAGGGGAGAGGGTCAGGGTGAGGGCGCGTCAGCCTGATGTGGGCGGTCAACGGCCGATGCGTGGCGAAACGTTCCGCTTCCACGTGCACGGCCACCAGCGCCTGGTTGTGCCCTCGGTCAATATCTAGGGTGTAGAAGTATAGACCATGGATAGCTGCCCGCCGCTGGCGACGAAGCTCCACAGGCCGCCAGATGCCCACGGTAGGCAGCCGCGGACCCCAATCCCAGCCGTAGCCAAACTGCGCCTTGCGCATCGCGACCCGCGGCACGTCTTTGCCCCAACTACGAATGTCCATGCCCTCGATTTCGTCCAATGGCCGGTGGAAGCAGAGGGCCAGCGTGTTGGGCTGTCCCGTCCGCAGGAGCCTGGTCACGTCGAAGACGGCCTCGCGGAACATGTTGCGGTGGCGGCCAAGCTCCTGGCCGTTCAGCCAGATGGTGGCGAAGGTGTCGAGTCCGTGGAAGACAAGCTGCAATCGCTCGTCGGCCTCGAGCGGTTGGCGCGGCCCCTGGAAGCGCAGCCGATACCACCATTCCCGCTCCTCAATCCAGGAGCACTTGTCCTCATTGCGGTCGTAGAAGGGGTCATCAATGCAGCCAGCAGCCAGCAACGCTCGATGGACGTCGCCCGGAACGGGCACGGGTAACCACCGGCTATCGTCGAAGTCCTCTTGCGCGGCCCCGGCACGCAGTCCGTCGCCAGGCGCAAAGTCCTGAAGCCTCCACTCGTTGAACATGGCTAGGGATCCTCCACGACAATGTGGGTAGAAACGCCCCGCCCGTCTCTGCGGCTCTCCAAGCTAAGCGCAAGGTGAAATCTACGTTCGTCGAATGCACTTTGCTCTGCCTGAGCAGCCCAGGCGACGCTCACAGGACGCTGGCGCCGGCAGAAAAGAGTTCTCGGCAGCGTTTGTATGCGCCCAGCCGGCGTTTGTCAGCGTTCTCGCAACCGCAGAGCCCGCCAAGCGATGCGGGTTTCATCGTGCCGTCGCTATGGGACGAAGATGCACCTTCAGCGTCTTGCCGGCAGCAAAGCTCGGCAGGATCGCTGGCAACTCGTCCAGGGGCAGGCTGTGGCTGACCAGGGGGGCAACATCTACCACGCCGCTAGCAAGCCAGGCGATGGCGGGCTGGAACGTATAGCACAGGGCGAAGCTGCCGATGATCGTCCAATCGTGACGGAAGATGTCGTACGGACGCAGGCTGATGCTGGCGCTGTTTGGTGCCACCCCAAACTGCAAGAACTGACCACGCGGCTTGAGGAAACCAAACGCCTGCTCGATGACCGCTGGCACGCCTGTGGCGTCTACCACGATAGCAAAGCCATGGGGCGCCAGGTCACGCAGGGTCTGGGCCTCTCTGCCGTCGGCCGGAATGACTGCCGTTGCGCCCAGGCGGTGTGCCAAGGCCAGACGATCGGGGTGCGGTTCTACCGCGACAACCTGTGATGCACCGCTGTGGCGCAGAGCCTGCACCAGGAGCAGGCCCATTGGCCCGGCGCCGAAGATCAGCACCTCGTCTCCCGGCCAGACCCGCAGCCGGTTCAGCGCATGAATCACGCAGGAGACAGGCTCGACGAAGGCAGCCTGGGTATCCGTCAGACCAGGGGGCAGAAGATAGCACGCCTGGCCCGGCACCGCGACGTACTCGGCGAAGCCGCCGGGCCGGGTAATGCCGATGCCTTCCCAGTTCAGACAGTGATTGCCTTGTTGATTGCGACAGAAGTAGCAGCGTCCACAGTACAGATTGGGGTCTACTGCTACCCGGTCTCCCGTCCGAAAGTCAGCCACTTCCTTGCCCACCTTAACGATCGTCCCGGCAAACTCGTGACCGGCGATGACTGGGAAGCGCGACATGTACTCGTTGCGGTAGATGTGCAAGTCAGTGCCGCACAGGCCGCAGGCGGCCACCTGCACGATGACCTCTCGCGGGCCGCAGGTCGGATCGGGCACCTGCGTCACTTCGACCGTTTCTGGAGCAGGAAAGACCACAGCTTTCACGACATCACCGCCCAGATTGGCTGATCTCGTGGTACAGAGCCAGCAGATTGGCCAGGGGCACGTCGTGCTGGACGACGTTGGAGGGGGCCAGGATGAGGCCGCCGTTGTAGCCACAATCGCGAATGCGTGCCCGCACTTCTGCCCGCACGTCTTCTGCCGTGCCGAAGGGCAGCGTGTGTTGTGACGAGAGGGTGGAGTGCAGCGTGATGCGGTCGCCGTACCTGCGCTTGATGTCCACGATGTCCATACACTCGGGCTGCACGGGATCCACGATGTTGAAGCCAATCTCGATCAGGTCGGGAATCACGGTCTGCATCGCCCCGTCGCTATGGAAGTAGTAGTAGACGCCGGGCCGCCGCGTGGCGCTGATCACCTGCGCCAGGCGTGGCTTGACCTCGGCCCGCCACCACACGGGCGAGATCATCATGCTCTGCTCGGTGGCGATGTCGCCGGCCATCTGGATGATGTCGGCGCCCTCGTCCACCATGTGGCGCACCTCGGCGATCTTGTGCTCGGTGACGCGGTCAAGGAGACGGCCAACAAAAGCCGGGTTCAGGTAGATGTCCATCAGAAACTGCTCGAACCCGCGCAGTTCCCATGCATCGCGAAAGATGTTGCCCGTCTCGATCTGGATCATGTAGCGCCCCTTGAAACGGCGTACCTGCTCCCGCAGATAGGCATATCGCTCTGGGGCGTCAGGATTGCGGAACACGTAGCCGTCCGCGCTGTCGGCATCGGCAAGGGGATGGAAGGCGAAGTTGAAGTACGACTGGGTGCTGTCCACCACTCGACGGATGCCGCGGTCATCCTCGAACTCGCCATTGGGATTGATGCGCACCAGGTTCTGTGTGCCCACGCCCACACCCACATCCACCGGCGCGGGCACCGCCGTGGCTGCGAACTCCTTGGTAGGTTCCAGGAAGGCCCGCCGGAAGTCGAAGCCCAGGAGCTCCATGACCTCGTCGTCATCATCCGTGCCAAAATGGGCCTCAAGATTCCGCCACACCTGGACACGAAAGTAGCCATCGGCCGGTGGCCGGTCTGGCCTCATATGATGAAGGGTCTTGCGTACGCGGTCGTATGAGGTCATCTATTCACTCCTATGTGGACTCCTCCCCTACACCCTAGCCGCCAAGACCTGCCAGCTCTTGGCGGATCGTCACATTAGTAGTGCCTCATCTGCGAGCCAAACCGGGCGATGAACTTCTGGTTGTGCTCCGGTACTTCCACGCACCAGATGGGTGGCACCGTGCCCTCGGCTGCCAGCAACTCGGCGGTGCGGATGGCCAGGCAGTTGATCGTGTAGGCGTGGAGGATGGTGGCCATGGCCCCCGCCCTGCCAGGAAGATGCTCGATAGGAACCACGGTCTCACCTGGCTGCATCTTAATGTCCAGCACGATGTCAGCTATTTCATGCAGCAGCCTCTTGCTTGGATGCCGGTGCGGCTGCTCGGGCGGCACACGAGAGGCATAGGCGGGTGAAGTTAGGGCAATCACCGTCACCCCGAGCTCCTTTGCCCGCAGGGCCCCCTGCACGGCGCAGGCATTAAAGCCATAGGCGTTGAAGATGACGAGCAGATCGCCTGCCTTCAACCCATAGTAGTCCAGGATAGCGTTCGCGTATTCTGGCTGCCCCTCGGTCATGGTGGCCATGCGTGCGCCCACGTTGGCGGAAAGACCGATGGCCAGCAGGGGGTTCACGGGTATCAATCCCCCCTTGCGATAGAACATCTCCTCGCAGCCTATGTAGGAGTGGACGCCCGGCCCGTAGCAGTGAATGACCTTGCCCGCCTTGATCTGATCGGCCATCAGGCGTGCTGCCCGCTCGATGTTGGCCCGCTCCTCGCGGTCAATGCGGCTGATACATTCGATAACGTGATGGTAATACATGGATAGTCCGTCCATGAGCGATGTTCCCCCCTTCAGAATCATAGAGCGCTATGCATATCGCCCCTCACCCTGGCCCTCTCCCCTGCGGGGAGACGGGAGCCGCCCTACGAGCCAACCATGCGCGAGATGCGTATGACACGCTCCAGGAGCGCATCGGCCACAACGTTGTCTCCCACGCCGAGAATGATGTTACCCCGCGGCACGGCCTCTCCGAACAGCATGTCCAGAAACCGTTCGAACTCGTCCTCGGTCGTGGAGGGGCACAAGACAGCCGATGGAATGCCACCCCAAATGACAGTCCGTTCTCCCCAGCGGTGCTGCGCATCTGTGAGGGACGCACGGGTCATGGGCGCAGGGGTGAAGCATTCGGCCACGTCAACGCCGCTCTCTGGAAAGACGTCCAGCAGCGGCGCCGGTTCACCGTCGAAGTGCGAGGCCAGCCACTTGCCGCGCCGATGCAGCGCCGCCGCAAACTCCTGATAGAAAGGAATGCAGTAGGTGCGGAACAGCGGGGGAGTGGTGATGATGCCGGAGAGGTTATCGCCGCACAGAATCAGGTCGGCCGGCGAGTCAAGCATCAGGCGGCAGATCTCCCGTGTCCAGTCCGTCAGGAAGCGCAGGAATTGCTCGACCCTCTCCGTGTGATCCTGGAGGTGGGCGAAGGCAGTGTCATAGCCCGTCAGGGTGACGAGCCAGTGCTGAAACGGGCACTCCACCTTGCCCCCGAGCACAAACCCGTCTCCGCCGACCCTCTCCGCAATCTGCTGGAAGTTCTCATAGCACGGTTGCGGTCGCGTGTGCTCGTAGACATACTCAACCACATCGTAGTCTTCGACCCGCTTGATCAGGTGCTCAGTACGATAGGCGGACGTGACTCCCGCCAGACGCAGCGTCTCGTTCAAGACCTGCCGCGTGGAGACGGCGCCGATGGGCGTGACGTGCTCCGTCAGGGTCTCCTCCCCATTCGTTGTCACCCGCGTCTCGAAGCCCTGCCCCTGAAGGCGCACGACCTCGGCCAGCACGCGGATGCCGATGCCCAGCGCGCGGTCAATGTCCCACAGAGACCAGCCCCTGAAGCGGTCGGGCATGGTGCCCGTCGCCAGGCGGGCGTTGTACCACAGCTCCAGGCGGGCGACCCAGGGCACGCGGTCAGGTCGCTGTCTGCGCAAGACAGCCAGTACGCGTTCGCGCTCAGTCATGCAGGTCCTTCCCAAAAACATCATCCATGCGATCCAGAGCCCAGGCGATGTCGGCAGCGGTGTGGCTGACGCAGATACCAGAGTGGCCAATGGCGTGGCCGATGCTCTGGAAGTAGATGCCCCGCTCGAAGCAGCCGCGCACAAAGCGATGCCACATCTGCACGTCGCGCTTGGCGGCATCGCGGTAGCAGCGCACCTCGTTCTCCACCCCAAAGTAGATACCGAAACGGCAGCCCAATCCTTGCAGCCGTCCCCTGACGCCGTGCCGCTGGAAAAGCTCGTTGACGCCAGCATAGAGGCGACTGGCCACAGCCAACAGGTTATCATAGAGACCAGGCCGGGTCAACTCGTCCAGGCAGGCCAGGGCAGCCAGGATGCCAAAAAGATGATCCGTATACGTGCCGCTGTGGGCGACCGGGCCGAGGGGGGCGAGCATGGTCATGAGGTCGCGCCGCCCGGCAACCAGGGCCATGGGCACGCCGTTGGCGATCGCCTTAGCGATGGCGCACAGATCGGGCGTCACGCCGTAGTAGCCCTGAGCGCAGGATGGGCCCGTGCGAAAAGCCGACAGCACCTCGTCGAAGATGAGGATGCTGCCATGCTCCCGCGTAAGCTTCCTCAGGGCCGAAAGATAGTCCGGGTCGGCGGGGATGCAACCGGCGTTGTAGTTGATCGGCTCGCAGATGACGGCAGCAATCTGGTCGCCGTGACGGGCAAAGGTCTGCTCCAATGCTTCCTGGTCGTTCCAGGGCAAGACGATCACGGCCTCGCCTGCTGAAGGGGGCATACCGGCAGATTCGGGGCGAGGCGGTATGGGCCACGGTCCCGCCCAAGGCGCTCCCGATGTATTGAACATGACATCGTTGTGGAAGCCGTGGAAGTGACCCTCGAACTTGATGATCCGATCGCGGCCGGTGGCTGCCCGGGCCAGGCGGATGGCTAGGGCCGTCGCCTCCATGCCCGAGGTAGCAAAGCGCACCATCTGGGCGCAGGGGATGATCTCGCACACCCGCTGCGCCAGTCGAGCCACGTGCTCGGTCTCGCAGGCGGCCATAACGCCCATGTCCAGAGCCTGCTCAATGGCCCGACGGGTGGCGGGATGGTTGTAGCCGAGGATCGTCGCGCCGTGAGAAAGATTGAAGTCCAGGTACCTCTTCCCATCCACTCCGTAGAGCCAGGCCCCTTCGCCCCGCACAAAGTACATGGGGCGGCCCAGGCTGCCGTTGAAGCGGCCTCCCGCCCCCACGCCAGCAGGTAGGTACTGGCTGGCGAACGCATACAACTCGTCAACGGATGTGAAGCGTGACTCGCTCATCGAAGCTCTCCATGTCATCGAAGGGAAACAGCGGCCGCGTGATGCGCCTGTACGGCAGGCGAACCAGATTCGGGCTGCTGAGGCCCGCTGCGTCAATCC
This sequence comes from Chloroflexota bacterium, assembly GCA_034431995.1. Lineage (GTDB taxonomy): Bacteria > Chloroflexota > DTOL01 > DTOL01 > DAOUCN01 > DAOUCN01. The sequence goes on from DAOUCN010000303.1 coordinate 27,093, forward strand.
AAAGCATGCGCCGGGCGAGATCACAGTACGATGCCTTGAACAGGATATTCGACTTGGTAACCACGATCAGGGCGCGCTCCGGCCGCAGGCCCACCGCGCGGTAGAAGTCAGGATGATGCGTCCAGGTAGGCAGGCTGGTGATGACCACGAAGACCTGATCGCACCGCACAACTGCGGTGCCCCCCATGTTCATCTCCAGACCAGTGTAGGACGGGCCACTGAGACGAAAATGCCCATCGAAGATACCACGCACTTGTCCCCGAAGCATCACCGGCTGGTTGAAGACCGTGTCCCGCTTGCCGCCCAGGGTTAGCATCACCTCTGCGCCCACGCCGGCAGCGATCGCCTCCTCTGCCGCCTGGGGATCAACCACGGTCGTGAGGGCATCTCCTGGCAGCCGCTGGCGCGCGGCCAGGAGGGCACGCAGGATACCAGTGGCATCGCCTGTCGCCCCAGAGCCGATACTGTCTGCCGAGTCCGAGAAGACGACAGGCCCCTTGCCTTCGGCAATGGCCAGCCGGATTGCCTGCTCTGGCGAGTGTAGCTCGACCCGGAAGCGGTGGCGGGTGCTCCAGTAGCTCTGCCCCAGAGCACGGACGCCAGCTTCAGCAGCGTCGGCATCGCCGTCTGTGATCACCACGACGGCGCTGGCCAGGTCAGGCACATCGAGCCAGGGCTGTACGCAGAAGACGGAAGCTGAGAGAACACCATCGCGACCTTCTATCGCCTTCGCCTGCCCCACGATCTCGCCTAGCGGGCCATCGCCCGTGTCCATCGTGTCCGGCGGGACGATAAGGGGCACACGCAGGAGAGCCATCACCGGGCTGATCTCGCCCCGCAGCAGGCGGCCAAAGAGACGAGCGGCACGTTCGCCCGTGTCGTAGAGATCGGTGTGAGGACACGTATCAAAACCCACGAGGATGTCGGCCTGCTGCACCACGTTCTGGGTCACTTTGGCATGCAAATCGAGGGTGGCAACGATGGGAAGCCTGCCCACAGCAGACCGCACCGCGGTAAGCAGATCCCCTTCGGCATCGTCCAGGCCCTCCACGACCATGGCCCCATGCAGAGCCAGTAGCACCCCATCGAGGTGCTTGGCCTGCCGAACGGCCCGCAGCAGAGTGGCTTTGAGCGACGCATAGGTTTCTGCTGTTACCTTGCCCGACGACATGGCCATGGCAGCGAGAGCAGGCACGACCTCCCAGCCCTCGTTGCTAGCCACATCGAGGAAAGCCCCGACCTCCGTCCCGGTGCGGCGCAGCTTCTCCACGTCCGGTCCCACGAGGTAATGGTAATCGCGGAAGCTGTTCAAGGTGGTGGCAACGGGCGAGAAGGTATTGGCCTCGTGCTTGATCTCGGCGATGAGGATGCGCCTTGCTTCAGCCACCCACGGTCACCTCACGCCCCTCGGCCATGGAGCGATGGACGGCTTCCAGCATCTCCACCGCACTCATCGCCGCCCGACCATCAATCACCGGCTGCTGACGCGTGCGCACGCACTCCAGGAAGTGGGCCATGGCGTCGCGGTACATGCCAACCACCTGGCCATACGTCTCAGGCCGAAACCACATGTCGGGATGGCGGGCCGCTTCAGGGGTGTAGATGCCGAAGCCTTGCTCCGTCACGTCAATCTCGATGATGCCCCTGGTGCCCCGCAGCTCAAAGAGGACGTTGCGAGGGCGGCCCTGGACATCGGGCACACCCCAGGCGTTTTCCACCACGGCCAATGTGCCGTCATCAAAGGTGAGCATGGCAATGATGCAATCGTCGAGGCCGATAGGGGTCAGGGCACGGCGAACGCCCCGGGCAAAGACGCTGCGCACAGGCCGGCCAATCACCCAGAGCAGCAGGTCATAGTCGTGGACGCCCAGGAAGCCAGCGACGGAGACGCGATTGCCCAGGCGGATGAGACGGCTGGCCGGGTTATTGCGGCGGACGAAGGCGTGCACAAGCTGGCCGATCTCGCCGCGCTGAACAGCGTCGCGCGCGGCGACAAAGCGCGGATCAAAACGAGTGGTGTGGCCCACCATGATCAGTCGTTCCCGCCGGGCCGCCGCCTCGACGATCAGGCGACATTCGGCCACGGTCATAGCCAGCGGTTTCTCCACATAGATGTCCAGGCCGGCCTCCAAAGCGGCCAGAGCGATCTCCGTATGCTCGGATTCCGGCGTGGCAATGACCACAGCTTGTAGACCGGGCTGTGACAAGAGCTGGCTGACATCGCTCCCCGCATAAGCGCGCAGACCGAGAGCCGCGGCCAGGTTGCGGGCTTTGTCTTCCAAGCTGTCACAGAGGCCCATCAGATGGGCTTCGGGCAGGCGGCAAAGGACACGGGCATAGACGCTACCCATGTAGCCGGCGCCGATCACGCCAACTGCGATTGGTTCCATGGTTTCTCCCAGTCCTTGTCGGGCAACATGCCCGACCTACCGGGCACCAGGGCAAGATGCCCAACCTACCGCGGACCTGCAAAGGCTCGGAGCGCCTGCACGTTGGCCATGCCAGTGCTCATGAGCATGCCGCTATCAGTGCCGCACGAGAAGAAGCGCATGCCCTTCTCCCACCAGGGCTTGAGGGCCTCCGCCGACGCGCCAACGATCCCCGACGGCGTATCATGGGCACGGCAGATCGCGATGACCCGATCAATGGCAGCGATCATCTTGGGGTCATTCATCTGTCCGGGCACACCCAGGGAAATGGACAGGTCGAGGGGGCCGACGAGTACGGCGTCAATGCCGGGCACGTGCAGGATATCATCCAGGGCGTCTATAGCTGTCGGCGATTCAACCTGGCATACGATGAGAAGCTGTTCGTTGAGCCAGGGCACAGCGAGACGCCAATCCTCACGTCTGAAGTCCAGGGTTGCAGTGGTACCGCAGCCCCGTATGCCCTTTGGCGGGAAAAAGCAGTAGGAGACCAGTCGTTCGGCCTGCTCCCTGCTTTCCACACGCGGCACGATCAAGCCATCGGCCCCCGTATCCAGGGCGTTGGCAATCAGATGGTACTGGGTATCCATCGGGCGTATGATGGGCGAAATGCCCACAGCCCGCGCCATCTGTACCAGCCCCGCCAGCGTGCTGGGGTCAATCTGATTGTGCTCCGTGTCAATGAACAGGAAATCATAGCCGGCGTTGGCCATGACCCGTGCGATATTGGGATTGGTGGCCAGGCCAATGCCCACACCCACGACCGTCTTGCCCGCCTGCAATGCAGCCTTTACAGCATTCTCGCGCATCTTTCTCCTTATCGCAACAACTCGTATTCGCTGGGTGCGTCCAAGAGCGGTGAGTGACTTCATGAGCCGCTCGGAGCTGCCTTCCCAGGACTGCGCCCACGGCCGTCCAGGGAAGCCTCCGAGCTACTTCTGCCAAGCTGGCCGAGGCCAGCGCCAGCCTCCGGAAGGAGCTTTGTGCTTGTAACACGGGGGTTGACCCCAGTGCGGCGCCAAGCAGCTTCACAACTCTCGGACGCACCCTCTTCCGTGGTGTTTTGGATGACCGCCACAGCCTGTGTCGGGTGTGGAAACCCGACCCACGGCTGGCAGTAGGGCAGGTTTCGATACCTGCCGTTCCGTGCGCCACGCCAGAGCCAGGTTCGTCTTTACTGAGACATCATGCGCCGTCCATCTGGCTCGTCATGATCTGCGCCACCTCGACCGGTGCCCCTCGCCGCTGCGATGCAATGGCCGCCAGCACCACAGCCACGGCATAGGTCGCCTCTTCCCCACCGACCTCCGGCCTGCCCCCGTGCCGGATACAGTGGGCGAACTCAGCAATCTCCTCCACGATAGGGTCACCCGCAGGAACAGGCACAATGGTGCGCACGGCCTGATTCTGCGTGTCCCTGATGATCTCCAGGCCGAGCATCCTATCGTAACGTGCGTTCGCCAGAGTGCCCATGACCCGAAGATCCATCACCCGCGCCGTGCAGTAGCAGGACGTGAGGTGGCCTATCACCCCGCTCTCGAACTCCAACAGCGTAGCGGTCACATCCTCAATCTCAGCGGGAATGACGACATGCCGCTGTACACCGAAGACGCGCACGATTGGCCCCAAGAGATAGCTCAGCGTATCCACCAAATGGATGCCAATCTGGATGAGCGAGCCGCCCGGGCACTCAGCACGGGTCCAGCGCCAGGCATCGGGCGTGACCTTCATGCCGGTATCGGTGCTGATATTGGCCTCGACTGCGACGACCTGGCCCAGCGTGCTCTCCTCGATAAGGCCCTTCAGCCGGCGTATACCCGGCTCTCGCCGCTGCTGATGGCCCACCGCCAGCACCACGCCCGCCTCTTTGCATGCTTGCGTCGCCGCCAGGCCATCGGCCACCGTGAGCGTGATGGGTTTCTCCACCAGCACGTGCTTACCGTGGCGTGCTGCTGCCTCGATCTGGGCACGATGTGGGCTGTTGGGCGTGGTCAGCAGTATGCCTTCGACCTCTGGGTCCTCGAGGAGGGCCTCATAGCTGGGTGCGACGCGGCAGCCGTAGCGGGCAGCAAACTCCCGCCGGTGCGCCTCGCTGCGGGCGTAGCAGGTGACGATCTGCGCCGCTTTGGAGGCCACTACCCCGTCGGCGAGAACCACGCCCCACTGGCCAACCCCGACCGAGGCGAGGCGAACGGGACTCTGCGCATGAGTTGTCATTGTGCCCTCCGGTTGTGGCGGCAGGTGATAGACCTGCCCCACGGTCAGGCGATTGGTGTGAGGAGACCGAGCCGGCGGCACGCGGCCTCCACGTTGGCCTGCTCTATGGCTGTACACACGCGCATAGGGCGGCGCGCCCCGCCGACGGGCAGACCACGAGCCTGAAGCGCGGCCTTTAGGCCCGGCATCACACCGCCGTTCTTAAGCATGGCCGCCCGGGCAGCGATCAGTGTGTCTTGATAGCCTAGCGCGGCGGCAACGTCCCCCGCCCCATATGCGTCCCACATGCTGACCGCCATCTCCGGGAAAGCGTTGGCGAGGGCCAGAATGACGCCGCTGCACCCGACAACGAAACTGGCCACTGGTATGACGCTGCTGCCGGTCAGGACCGCGTAGCGGTCGCCGAGAGCCCGGACGTAGTCCGCACTCTGGGCCACGGAGTCACTGGAGTCCTTTGCCCCCGCCATGTTGGGGCAGGCGGCCGCCAGGCGTTTCATGAGAGCTGTAGAGATGGGGTTGCCCGTGGTGCTTGGGTTATTGTAGACATAGACTGCCACGTCAGGCGCAGCCTCTGCCGCCGCCTTGATGTGAGCGAAGATGGCGTCATCATCGTACCGGTAGTAGAACGGCGGCAGGATGCTGACCGCATCGGCGCCGGCTTCCTGGGCGTGGCGTGTCAGGTCAATGCACTTGGCGGTGGTGATAGCGCTGGTGTTGATCATGACCGGCACGCGACCTCGGGCCTCCTCAACGGCCGCCCGCGCCAGGCGTTTCCGCTCGGCCACGGTGAGGAGCACACCGTCTCCCGCCGACCCCAGGGGGAACAGTCCATGCACGCCTCTCTCGATCAGAAAGGAGATGAGCGCGCGAAATGCCCCCTCGTCCGGGGTTTCATCGGCGTTGAAGGGTGTGAGCACAGGTGGAACGATGCCAAAGAGCTTCATGAACTCCTTGCTCCAGTAGGAGACACCGACAGCCAACCGGGAGGTGATGCACTGTCTGGATGCAGGCCGGAAGGTATGCCCTCACCCCGCCCCTCTCCCACAGGGAGAGCGAGTTTTGCCCTCATTCCGCCTCTCTCCCACAGGGAGAGGGGCACGGGTGAGGGGACACGATGCCACTAGAACGTGTACGTCGCGGGCCAGCCACGGCAGGGCAAGCCGCGAATGGCGTGCAGAAGGCCCCGTGCAGGCTCCACCACCAGGGCCGCCGTCGTCTGGGCGTTGGATTCGCCAAAGGGATGACGGCAGATGCTCAGCGGATAGTTGGAGTGATCCATCAGGCAGCGCATGGCGATCGGAGCCGTCAGCCGCCCGCGCTCGGCCTCGAATAGCTCCATCAACCGCTGCTGACGCCGGTGCGACCCGGTGCGCTCCGGCTCCTCGTATGTCTCCCAGCGCGCCAACGGCGAATCAATGTGATTGGCATGAACGAGAATGTCGTTCTTGGGTTCGACGATGGCATGGCCGTGGTCGGTGCTTTCGATGGCCACGATGCGCCCCCTGCCATCGCCCATCGTGAGGTTGCCGGGCGCGGTTAGCCCGTGCTTATCTACGAGAGCGATCACATCATCCACGCTGTTTGCTTCCAGGACGAGGCGTCGGAAAAGCGAGAAGGGAATCCTGCCCCTCCCCCGGCCCCGCACGTAGAGCGAATTGCCAAAGCAGGACATGCCTGCACTTGACAGGCCAAAGACGCCGAACTCGCCAGCGTAGGGCATCTGTAGCAAGTCGGGGCGGCCCTGCTGGCGCATGCTGATCACCACGTATAGGTCCTTGGAGATGGCGGCGGTGTTCTTGGTCTGTCCCAGGATGGGCTGACCGTCGAGGGTGGCGCTACCGCGACACCCGAAAGATGTGCACTGCTCGGCGAAGACCGGCTTGCCGGCGACGACGAGCTCGTCCCGTATGTTGAGCAGGAGCACATCGTCCAAGTCAATCTCGGCGCCAGCAGCCAGGCCCTGCATCTCTTCCACAAAGTGAGGCGCCATCTCCTCGTACACAGGCAGATGGCGTCTCACCTCGGCGCGCCACCATTCCGGTTCATCGGGACGCAGATTGGCTATGATGCTCTTCTGGTTGGCCAGATGGAGCAGTATACGCACCCGCGCCAGCTCGCCGTACTCCTTGCCGATCTCGAAGGGCGTGCCCCGCAGGGTGATCTTGGGCAGGATGTAGGGTATGTAGGTCATGTCAGGCTCTCCGGTTATGACAAGACCTGACAGGTCGCGCAGACCTGCCAAGCCTTAGCCGGCCAGATAATCGAACAGGATCTCGCCGTAGGACTCGGTGTGGCTCTGCTCTCGATAGTACGCGGCAATGACATCCTTTGGCTGTAGACCTGTGAAGTCAACCAGGGCCGTGCACCCGAAGCGCACGGCTCCTATCCCCTTCGTCAGGGTATGGACGACGACATCCCTGGGGCTGTAGCCGATGAGTTGTTTGATAGCTGGCCCCTGCCCGTCTGCGCGGGGGATGATTTTCAGCCTCAGTGATGGGCTTGCGGGCATGTCTTCCACTGCACAGGGGAAGCCCAGCCGCGAGGTCGCCACAATGATCTCCACGCCATCGAACAGGGTGCGCCCCACCAGAGTGCCCTCGTGCTGTTCGAGGGTCACATCGGCGAGGATCTTGGGTGCGCCCCAGATCTCCCTCCCCGCGCAGAGGGCCGTGACGTTGGTCTCGAAGATGTGGGAGATGTACGAGTAGACAGTGCCGCGGAAGACCGTCTGTATCCTCAGAATCGAGACGTAGAACTCGCCGTAAGCTGTGGTGAACGGTGCATGCACGGTGTCAACTTGGCAGATGCCTCCCGGCGCCGGCTCCAGCGGCTCGGGCAGCAGCTCGAAGATGCGAATCTCGTCGGCCCGAAACAGCAGCGACTGGACGCGCATCCCCTTGTAGTAGCAGGGCATCTGGTAGTACGGATTGCTGGCGGGCATCGCCCACCCTTCGTTCATCTTGAGGCGGTAATTCGGCATCGCTTGTCCTTTCAGGCTAGAATCCCATTGTCCACAAGAATCCTGCGTATCTGAGCCACCTGCTCGTCAGTACACGGCTTGAAGGGGGGATACACCCAGCGCTGGCAGATGCCCATTAGCTCTAGCACCGCTTTCTCTTCAGCCGTTGATTCCGTGTTGCGGCGGGGAGGGAAGGCGCTCAACATGCGAGCCATGGCCATGCCCTTCTGTGTCGCCTCGGCCACTCTCGCCTGCTGCCATAGCTCGTAGATCTCCGTGCACTGCTTGGGCAGGCAGGAAGCCGTGCTCATGGTGCAGCACTGGATGCCCAGGGCGAGATAGGCCAGAAGATTGCCCCCCGCACCGGCGCCGAGGATCTGGAACTTCTCCGAGTTCAGCATGGCCAGGGGCACGATCACGGACAAGTCATAGCCGCCGACCTTCATGCCTGCCACGTTCGGATGCTGGGAGAGGACCCGCACCGCTTCCACCGTGGGCTGGTGGGCGCGGGCGGGATTGCTGTAGAGCCACAGGGGATGGGGTGAACGGTCGGCCACGGTCGTGTAGTAATCAATCG
>DAOUCN010000304.1:0-2694 GCA_034431995.1 Chloroflexota bacterium
CCCGTGAACGTGCCCAACGCCACCAAGCCCGCCCCATAGACGACGACCGCGACTGCGATGACAAGCAGGGCGCTGAGGTGGGGCAGGAGGAGCCACATAGCGGCACCCATGACGGCGGAGGCCAGCATGGGCCGCCAGAAGAGGTCGCCAAAGGGTAGCACCGTAATATGGCGCCGTACACTGTAGTAAAACGGGAGAAAGAGAACCAGTTCCGAGGCCACGGTCACAGCGGCCGCGCCGAGATAGCTGTAGCGCGGCAGGAGCGCCACGTTCGCCGCGATATTGAAGGCCGCCCCGATCAGAAAAGCTTTCGTCAGGAAGCGCTGCTGGTTCACGGCAATCAAGGCGTACTGGGTGACGCTATTGATGAAACTGAAGGGCAGGAACCAGATGAGGACAGCCAGGGCTTGGCCAGAGCCGGGCAGCATCTTGGGCCCGAAGAAGAAGAAGATAATGCGATCGGCCAGCAGGGTCGTGCCCACGCTCAGGGGGAATGCCAGCAGAAGCAGCAGGCGCAGCGAGAGGACGTAGGCTCGCCGTAGGGCATCCCTGGCCTCCTGGGCATAGCGTGACATCAGTGGGAAAATGGCCATGGTGAGATAGGACGGGATGATGTTCAGGCCATCAATGAACTTGTAGGCTGTGCTGTAGTAGCCCAGGGCAGCATCGGCAGAGGCACCAACGAGCGGCTTCATGAGCAGGGCGTCAATGCGGAAAAAGACGGTGGCCAGAAAGTGGTTGATCATCAGGGGGTAGGATTCCGCCAGCATAGCACGGCCGGCCTTACGATCGAACTCAAGGCGAGGGCGAAAGAACTGGGTATAGAGGAGATAGAAGAGGATAAGTGCCGTGCCCAGGTTGACGAAGACCGAGGCCCCCGCCAGGCCAACGATGCCCAGCCCAGCCAGGAGCGCCGCTGAGCCCAACCCCACCTTGAGCACCGCTGTCAACACGGTGACCGCAGCCGGGTACTCCATCTTCTCGTAGGCGTAGAAGACCGAACTGAGGGCAGCCGCCGCGTTGGACGGAATCAGGCCGACAGCAAAGAGCACGATGGTCAGCGCAGTGTCACGGGGCAGACCCATGGCGTAGATGTAGGCGGCGATCGCAGGCAGTGACACCAGCCAGAGGAGGAGGCGTAGGACGACAGTGTTGCTCAGATAGAAGTTGTTCCTGCTGCGGTCCCGGGCCACCTCGCGGGTGAGGAGAACGTTCAGGCCGAAGTTGGTGAAGATGTCGAAATAGCCGATGAAGGCGATGGCGAGGGCGAATCTGCCCTGTCCCTCGGGGCCAAGGATGCGCACCACCACGATGGCAAAGGCGAGGTCAATCAGCCGGCTCGACAGGTTGGCGATCATAGGCAGGAGGGAGTTCTTGGCCACGCGGCGCACAGTCCCCGCCTCGGTTGTTTCCTCGCGGTAGAATCGCCCCCAACCAACAGCCCCCGCCATCAGCACCAGGGTGACGACACTGAGAAGGCTGGCCAACAGGCCGACCTTGAACGACATGGGGCTGTAGCGGAACGTGACCTGGTACTGGCCGGCCTCCAGAGCCAGGGCACGGAAGCTGTAGTCGGCCCGCAAGATAGGTACTTCGGTGGCGTTTTCTTCGCCTGGGCGCCGGACCTCGGCAATCCAGCCTGGGAAGTAGCTGTCGCTGAGCACGAGATAGGCCGGCTGATCAAGTGACGCGGCGATTACAACGCGGTTGGGTGTGTAGGACGTGATACGTGTTTCGTGTTGCGTGTTCTGCGTCTCTCCCCTACTGCTTGCTGCTTGCTGGTTGCTGCTCAGTGCTCGCTGCTCGCTGCCGGTTGCTGCCTGCTCCAGCAACACCTCACGCGCGGGGTCAAGGCTGCGCATTGCCTCCGCGAGCGCTGCCTGGTCCGCGATCACCCTGGCCGTGTCCACGACCAAGGCGCGGGGCAGGTAGTCGTCATTGCGGTAGATGAGCACCTCGCCCTCGTAGACCAGCGTGTAGTTGCAGTTGCTCAGCCTTTGCGTCGTCATCACGTACTTCACGTTGAGCAGGTCAAGGAGGCGAGAGTCGAGGGAGGCAGGGTTGTAGAAGGGAGCAATGCGGTTGTACAGCAGTTCGCCCTGAGGCTCGATCAATGCCATCAACTCGGCGTAGCGGCGAGGGATGATGGAATCATAGCCGCGGATGTCGTGCAGGCCGTAGACCATCGGCCCGTTGGCGTTGAAAAGCTTTTCGTTAGGTCGGTCGAGGGTGGCGATGCGAAAGATGTCCGTGTCCTGTTGCAGGAACTGGACAGCCCTGGGTGTCTGCTCAAGGAGGTCGGGATCGCTGCGGGGGTTGAAGCCAACACCCAGAACGAACAAGTCGGCAACGATTACAACGACTGCTGCCACCTGCGCATAGCGCCAACCCCTGGCGGCGGCAAGGAGCACCAGCCCCGCGCCGGCAAGGAATGTACAGAAGAGGAACAGGTTGCGCGCCTGATACGAGAAGAGCATCTGGCCGCTGGCAAAAGCAGCCTGGGCAGTCTCTATGCGCTGCAAGAGGGCATCGGCCAGGCTGACGAAGGAAGCGGGCCGGGCAGCCGCGACGGCAAGGCCCAGTACGCCAGCGAGACCGACGGCGGTTGCTAGCGTACCGAGCAGCGGCGTGGGGGTGGCCTCGCCCCTCACCCCTGCCCTCTCCCCGCTGAGCAGAGGGGGACCCCGCCTCGCC
>DAOUCN010000305.1:0-2457 GCA_034431995.1 Chloroflexota bacterium
ACGGTGACCTATGCCATGCTACGGGAGATGGCAGCGGAGAGGTGGTTCTGCGCGTTCTGATCCCCAGCGGGCGCACGGCGCGGTCGGTCCATCTCGACACCGTTGAGGTGACGCCGCGCAGGGAGACGGTTGGCAACGACTCGTATATGGTAGTCAAGGGCGGCAGCGGTATCCACACCCTGACCATAGCCCTCACTGCTGCCGCTGGCGGGTCTGAGGCTGTGGCGGTTGACGCGGCCTTCTTCGACTACTATGAGAGCCACGATGGGCAGCGTCTGCTGGGCTCGCCGCTCACGCCGGCGCTGCGCGAAGGGGCGCGGCTGGTGCAGTACTTCGAGAAGGGCAAGCTGGAGGATCAGCGCGGGGAGAACAAGGACCCGGCCTGGCAGTTCAGCTATGGCCTGATGGGCGAGGAGTTGGTGCGAGCGGGGCCAAAGCTGCCGGTGGGGGGCGAGGCGTCAACGGTGACCTATGCCATGCTACGGGAGATGGCAGCGGAGAGCAAGCGCGTGGCGCCGCCGCCTGGCCTGCGCGGCGGCCTGTTCAAGAACAAAGACGGTACTGTCTTCATCCCCTTCACTGCCGATCTGAAGCGAGCGCCAGGCCACAATGTGGCCGCCATTTTCTGGATCGTGCTGTCCAGCCCCACGCGCTCACCGGGCGGCTGGCTCCACGACGTAGGGTTGCCTCTCACCGAGCCCGTGTGGGCAACGGTGGACAAGGGTAGCCTGAAGGCCAGGCGCATCCTAATCCAGGCCTTCCAACGCACCATCCTGACCTATGACCCCCAGAACACGCCGGGCTGGCAGGTGGAGCGCACGAATCTGGGTACGGACTACCTGAGGGTGTTCCCCGATCGAGGAAAGCCGTGACCCGGCGTCACGCGTACACCGCTGCCCGGGCTGCCTCAACGTAGGCCACGATGTTCTCCCAAGGGACGTCGGGCTGAACCTGGTGGGTCGGTTCCAGCAAGAGGCCTCCGCCCCTGCCCAGCGTAGCCACCAGGCGAGCGACCTCCTTCCGCACGTCCTCCGGCGATCCGAAGGGAAGCACGGACTGCGTGCCCAGCCCTCCCCAGAAAGCCAGGCGGTCGCCGAACTGCCGCTTCACCTCTTCGCCGTCCATGCACTCTGGCTGGATGGGGTTCATGATGTCCACCCCGATCTCAATCAACTCCGGTAGGAAGGCGGTGGCATCGCCATCGCAGTGATACCACACGAGAATGTCGGGGCGAACCCTCTTGGCAGCAGCGATGACCTTGGCCATGCGCGGCTTGAACCAGCGCCGCCACGTGCTCAGGCTCATGATGGGGCCGGTCTGCATGGCCACGTCGTCGTGGAGGCCGAGGACATCCACCCCGCACTGCGCGTGTAGCTGCGCCGCCCCGGAGAGGACCTCTGTACGGCGGTCGAGGAGGCACTCGGCGAGCTCTGGCCGTTCGGCAAAGTCGAGAAACAGGTTGTCAAAGCCGCGCACTTGCCACGCCCATTCAAAGAGAGACCCTGGACGGCCGCGCACAGCGTAGCCTGCCTTCTGGAGAGAGCGTACACGGCCTCTGAATCCCTCGTACCGATAGGGAGCAGCAAAGTCAGGGATGGGGTAGTCCTCGATGTCTTGCACGCTGGTGGCGCCGTCGAGTAGCGGTACGATGCGCCAGTAGTGAAGGAAGTCCCCCTGGAACTTGGCGACACCGTCGTCATCCACGTAAGTGCCCGCTGGCTTGCCCGCCAGATAGCGGGAGTAGTCGGGCGGGTGCTCGCTGGTGTCTATGGCTACGTCTCGTATGTCGGTATCGAAGTAGGCTGCGGGATCCGCCACTCCCGTCCGTTGCTGCAGGTTTTCCAGCTGGGGGGCCGTGAATCGAATGAAGTACGGAACACGGTCCGGCGGCTGGCGGCGTAGGGCGGTGAGCACACGTTCGCGTGGGCGCATTTGTTCTGTCTTCCTCTCATGGCTTCCTGGTCACTGAGACGCGTGCAGACCTAAGAGCGGCTGAAGCGGAGACTGACGCTGCGGTCAGTCTAGCACGGCCATGCGCGGATGTCAACGTGGATGCTCTGAAATCCGGTGGTAACGCGCGGCCAGCTCTTGCCGTCCACGAATGGCCACGAATACACGAATAGCGAGCCGCTGCACGGCGATGACGTATGCTTTGCACGCTGCGCCGGTCGAGAATGGACACGAAGTACATCAATCGCGAGCGGCCGCACGTTTGAAGGCTGGGACCCTCGGCGGCATTGCTGCGTAGGGCGTGGCGTCATTCGTGTATTCGTGAGGATTCGTGGACGGCAATCATTCCCCACCGCGTTACAACCGGATCTCAGAGCAGCAATTCCAAATATGGGACGGGCAGGGGTAGGGACTCCCCATCTGGAGCCGAAAACCAACCTCAGCGGAGGGATCTGGCCCCCAGAGCGCCTTGTCAACTGAGGTTCCTCCCCCGAGCAGCGCCATATT
>DAOUCN010000306.1:0-5110 GCA_034431995.1 Chloroflexota bacterium
TGCAGGGGGTCAACGACTTCGTCGGCGAGAGGCAGCGACTAGGGAGCGCGGAGGCGGAGACGCGGCTGGCCAGCATATTCCTTGCCGACCCCCAGGCGCAAGGCCAGGCCGAGGCCATCCGCGCTGCATGCACGGCTCTGGTTGCCGAGATGGACGGCCTCAGCCAGATGGCCCTCGTCCAACGCTTGCTCGCCCTGGCAGATCAAGGGTTGCCGAGACCTGCCGTTGGCGTGCCTGCAGGAAGGGCAGGCGGTCGGAGGCGACGGAGGCGTTACCTGCTGATGGCTCTAGGCCTTGCGCTGCTGGCAGTAGTAGTGATCGCCCTCTACGTTGTTGTACATGGTGGGTAGGGGCTCCGTTGGCGGAATCCGGCCCTTACCACGGCACAGGCGGACAGGCGCCGGGGCGCAGGGAGCAAATCGCGGGAGCAGGGGACACGCTCAGCCGCATCGCCCTCAAGTGCTTCGGCGACGCCAGCCGCTGGCCGGGATCTACCAGGCCAATCGCGACATCATCGGGGACAACCCGACTCGCATCATCGTCGGTCAGGTTTTGCGCATCCCCAAGCCGCGAGCTGTGGCAGCGACTTGTCCGGCTGCTGGGTGGGGCTGGCCTCGACCGTTATGTCTGGCGGGCGGCTGGAGCCGACTTATCGGGACCTGCCTCGCGCCATGCATGACTGAGGCGGTTGGCTTCTGTGGCCGGCGCGGCCAGAGGGGCGTATGGCGAGGGGACTGCTGCACGTGGCATCTGCCGCGCAGCAAGGAGTCGGCGCAGCGAAGATGGCGGTATGCAGCTTGCCGGCCGAGGGCTTTGCGAGAGAGGCCAGGCGTGAAGGCAGTTCTTTGGCTGTGCCGTGCTGTTCTAGGCATAGCCGCGACGCATGCCCGGTAGTCACACACGGGGAGGTTGGTGGCGATGTCTAATTACGAGAAGCTTGGTGTCTTCTATCTTGGACGCCCCTATGACCTTGCCCAGAGGAAGCCAGGCGAGGGGCTGCTTCTCTACGATGCCAAAGACCTTGTCACCCACGCCGTGTGCGTCGGCATGACGGGTAGCGGCAAGACGGGCCTGTGCATCGGTCTGCTGGAAGAGGCCGCCCTCGATGGCATTCCCTCCATCGCTATTGATCCGAAGGGAGACCTGACCAATCTGATGCTGACCTTCCCGCAGTTGCGGGCAGAGGACTTCCGTCCGTGGATCAACGAGGACGATGCCCGCACCAAGGGGATGTCGGCAGATGAGTTCGCCAAGGCCCAGGCCGACCTGTGGCGCAAGGGTCTGGCGGACTGGGGTCAGGACGGCGCGCGCATCCAACGCCTGCGCGACTGCGCGGACTGTGCGATCTATACGCCGGCCAGCACGGCGGGTTTTCCCGTCTCCATACTCAATTCCTTTGCTGCTCCGCCCGCTGCCATCATAGAGGACAGCGAGCTGCTGCGGGAACGCATCAACACGATGGCGACCAGCCTGCTCACTCTCCTGGGCCTGGAGGCGGACCCGGTGCGCAGTCGGGAGCACATCCTGATCTCGAGTATCTTGAACTCGGCGTGGCAAGCGGGGCGCGATCTCAGCCTTGCAGAATTGATTGAGCAGATACAGAATCCACCCATGAAGCGGATCGGCGTCCTTGAACTAGAAGCGTTCTACCCCACGGCGCAGCGCTTCGAGCTGGCCATGCGCCTGAACAACCTCCTGGCCGCGCCGGGCTTCGCCACCTGGCTCGAGGGTGCTCCGCTCGACATTGACAGCTTCCTCTACACCCCGCAGGGCAAACCGCGGATCTCGATCCACTATGTTGCCCACTTGAGCGATGCCGAGCGCATGTTCTATGTTGCCCTGTTGCTGAACCAGGTTCTCAGTTGGATGCGTAGTCAGTCAGGGACGACCAGCCTGCGCGCTATTCTGTACATGGACGAGGTCTTCGGCTACTTCCCGCCGGTGGCTAACCCGCCCTCGAAGGGCCCGCTGCTGTCGCTGCTGAAACAAGCGCGTGCCTTCGGCCTGGGCGTTGTCTTGGCTACGCAGAACCCCGTTGATCTGGACTACAAGGGCCTGTCGAACGCTGGCACATGGTTCTTGGGGCGCTTGCAGACCGAACGCGACAAGCTGCGCGTGCTCGATGGCCTGGAGGGGGCTGTCGTCGGGGCAGGCGGGCAGTTCAATCGTCGCCAGACCGACCAGATCCTCTCGGCGTTGGGCAAGCGCATCTTCCTCTTGCACAATGTGCATGAGGCATCGCCCGAGGTCTTTGAGACACGTTGGGCCATGTCCTATCTGCGTGGCCCATTGACGCGCGACCAGATCAAGATGCTGATGGCGGGGCGCAAGGCCGCCGAGGCCAAGCCCATTCCGGCCGTAGCTGAGGTGGCTCCCGCCCGCGAGGTGGAGGCGGCAGCGGCACCGGCGCGGGCCCAGGTGCCAGCGCCCCCTCAGGGGCGACCCGTGTTGCCGCCCACGGTGCCGCAGTACTTCGCGCCCGTCACCTCGCCGAAGGCCGCAAGGGGCACGGTCTACTATGAGCCTGCTATCTTCGCAGCAGCGGATGTGCAGTTCACCAATGCCACTCTCCGTGTGGATGCCACCCGCAGCCTAGCGTTCGTGGTGCCCGTGCGGGAAGGCCCGCTGCCTGTGGACTGGGATGCGGCGTCACCCACGGAGTTGACAGCGTCCGATCTGAGCCGGGAGCCGGTGGCGGGGGCATCGTATGGCGATTTGCCGGCGGCAGCCTCAAGGCCGCAGAGCTACGATACCTGGCGGCGGGAGTTCGCCAAGTGGTTGCAGCGATCGCAGCGTCTGGAGCTCTTCCGTAGCCCGCGCCTTGGCGTGGTCTCGGAGCCGGGCGAAGCCGAACGCGATTTCCGCATTCGGCTGCAGGTGGCCTCGCGGGAGAAGCGGGATGAGCTTGCGGACCGCCTGCGCAAGAAATACGAACCGAAGATGGCGACGTTGCAGGAGCGGATACGGCGGGCGGAACAGGCTGTGCAGCGGGAGAAAGAGCAGGCAGAGCAGCGCAAGATGCAGACCGCTGTCTCCTTTGGGGCCACCCTGGTCGGGGCATTCCTGGGTAGGAAAAGCATCACCGGTACTCTTGGCCGGGCGACAACCGCTGCCCGCGATGTCGGCCGAACGATGAAAGAGGGCAAGGACATAGATCGCGCTCAAGACACAGTGGAGGCGTTGCGGGAGCAACTCAAGGGGATTGAGGCGGAGTTCAAGGCCGAGGTGGAGGCCCTGGAGGGCACCATAGATCCCATGACGGAGCGCCTGGACAAGATCGCCTTGGTTCCCAAGGTTGCCAGCGCATCCGTCCAGCTCCTGACGCTGGTGTGGATTCCCAGCTAGAGCCACGGGGAAAAGACCCACGGCAGGTTTGAGGAACGAGAGCGTGTCACCGACAAGAGAGAGCACAGGCGGATTCACACGGGTATATCCGGAGAGGAAGACAAGCAGGGCTCCTATGGTGATTGCCCTGCTTGTCCTCGTTCTCTTGGCTTCTGTTGCGGCAGTTGCGGCCACGGCAATCGCCTACGACCAGGCCTATGCTGAGCGCGTCTTCCCGGGAGTCGAGGCGCTGGGCATTGCTCTGGGAGGGCTGACGCTGGACGAGGCCTACGCGGCGCTGAGCCAACCGATTGCCGAGCGCGAGGGGATGCTGTTCACGCTCCGCTACGGCGACCGTACCTGGACTGTGAGCGCGGCCGAGTTGGGCCTCCGCTACGATCTTGAGGCAACGGCCGCGCGCGCCTTTGCCGTGGGCAGAGGCAAGGGGCTGCTGGCGGATATCCAGGAGCAGATCGCCGTGCGGCGGTTCGGCCGGTCGGTGGAGGCGGTGGTTGGGACCAATCGCGTACGCACACTGGAGTATCTGCGCCGCCTAGCCCGCAGCATAGACACGCCCGTGCAGAATGCTTCCCTGGCTATCCAAGACCTGCAGGTGGTGACGACACCGGCCCGCATTGGCCAACGCCTGGATGTCGAAGCATCAGAGGGGCGCATCATGCAGGCTCTGGCGAGGGGGCAGGGGGCCGAGGTGATGCTGGCTGTCGTCACGCAGCCTCCCCTGATCGCTGATCAGGGCATAGCCGAGGCGCAGGGCATGGCGGAGAAGATCATCGGCGCGCCTCTCACCATTACCTTCACGGACCAGTCCTGGGTCCTTGACAATGGGGTCCTCTCCAGCAAGGTCAATGAGCGGACGTGGGTGGTAGAGAGGCAGCAATTGGCCGCCGCCGTGACGATTGAGCAACGCAAGTCAGGCGACCAAGTGGTCATGGCTACGCAATTGGATGGGGAGAGGTTCTCGGCCCTCTTCAAGAGCATTGCCAAAGAGATCAACCGAGATGTAGTAGATGCCCGTTTTGATCGGGACAACAAGACGGGCAAACTGACGCCGATGCAGGTCAGCCAGGAAGGGCGGACGGTGGACACGGCAGAGAGCATCCGTCGGCTCGTTGCGGCGGCCACCACGAGCAACCGCACGGTGCCTCTGGCGGTGACCGTCAAGAAACCGGCCGTAGCAGTAGATCAGGCAGACAAGCTCGGAATCAAGGAGTTGCTGGGCCAGGGGGTGACGACGTTTGCCGGATCCCGTCCACAGCGCGCCCATAACATACGCCTGGCAGCGCAGTCAATGCACGGCATCGTCGTTCCCCCAGGCGGGGTCTTTTCCCTACTCGATGCCCTAGGACCGATCACGGCTGAGGCGGGCTACCAGGAAGGCTTCGCCATCGTTGGCGAGTTCACTCAGCAGGAGATCGGCGGTGGGGTCTGCCAGGTCGCCACGACTGCCTTTCGTGCCGTTTTCTGGAGCGGCCTGCCAATCGTGGAGCGCAATCCCCATCGCTACCGTCTCGCCATCTACGAGATCAAGGGTGGGCCGATTGGCTTGGATGCGGCCATCTACCAGCCGGGCAAGGACCTGAAGTTCCGCAACTCGACCAGCAACTTCGTCCTTGTCCAGACGGATACGATTGACGCCAGCAACTTCACCGTATCCTTATACGGGACGAAGCCGGGTTGGACAGTGACGATGGAAGGTCCCGAAGACAAACCTGGCCAGAAGGCGCCGCCGCGCTTGCCCGACATTGAGGATCCCAATCTGCCAGCG
>DAOUCN010000307.1:0-3601 GCA_034431995.1 Chloroflexota bacterium
GCCCATGGCCCAAAGGCTGCTACAGAGCGGCTACCAGGTCGTGGGATACGATGTTCGGCGGGATCGGCTCGAACGCCTGGTTGCTTTCGGCGCTACTGTGGCGTCATCGCCCGGTGACGTGGGCAAACAGGTGAGCATTGTCATCTTGTCCCTGCCCAACTCGCCGGCAACCGAGGAGGTCGTGCTGGGCGACAACGGCCTCCTGAACAGTGTAAGCAGCGGGTCTTTGGTCATAGACATGGGCAGCTCGGTGCCATCGAGCACGCGCAAGCTGGGCGCACTGCTGGCGCAGCGAGGCGCACACATGCTCGACGCGCCTGTCAGCGGCGGCCCGCGGGGAGCGGAAACAGGCACACTGGCCATCATCATTGGGGGTGCACCAGACCACATTGCCCGCGCCATGCCCCTGTTTCGGGTTCTCGGAGCGCAAGAGAAGATCACCATTGTTGGGCCACTGGGATCAGGCCACTTCCTGAAGGCCATCAACAACTACATCTATGCCTGCTCGCTATGGGTATCGTCTGAGGCCTTCGTCGTAGCCGCCAAGGCTGGACTCGACATGCGCACGGTACAGAAGGTCCTCGCTACGTCCAGCGGCCGCAACCGGGCCGTTGAGGACAACATTCCCAATCAGGTGCTCGATCGCTCATTCCCTCCCTCTTTCGCCTTGGGTCTTCTCAATAAAGACCTCAATACGTTCTTGGCCGTTGCCAAAGAGCTCGATGTGCCCATCCCGCTGGGCGGTCTGCTGAAGGAGCTGTACAACGTTGGCCTGCACGAACTGGGAGGCGACGTTGGCGACTCAAAGATCATCACCCTCCTTGAGAAGTGGGCTGGCGTTGAAGTTAGAGGATGACGCTTGGGAGTTGCAGAGATGTGAGGAGAGTACGATGTTCTCTGGTTGCCGTTTCTCTTCGAGGTCTGGACTGGCGGTATTCTTCTTGTGCGTTGGGCTGGTGACGGCCTGTGGCGGGCCAAGCCGCCCCGTGCCAACGCCTACCCCGTGGCCGACCCCGATCGTCTCAGAGAAGCCAACATATGCTGTCCAGCGCGGCACGGTGGTTGACTGGTTCGTGCTGGCGGGGCAGGTGGTGCCGGCGCAATGGGAACCCCTATACTTCACGGTTGACGGCAGACTGGCCTCCCTAAGAGTCGCTGAGGGTTCCGAGGTGAAAAAGGGAGACATTCTTGCTGAATTGGAGATGAAAGCCCTCAGCGAACAGCTTGCCCAGGCACAGCTCGCCCTGGAGCAAGCGCAGGATCAGCTTGCGCAGCAGCAGGCGACCCAGCGCTTCGCTCTGGAACGGGCGCGGCTTAACCTCCGCCTACAGGAACTAGCGTTGGAGAGTATCCAGCGCCTGGCCTACGAGTCTGCCCCGGCGCAGCGGGTCCAGGCTGAGAAGGAACTGGAGCGGGCGAGGCTGAAGCTGCAGCAGGCCCAGAGTGAGTATGATAAGGTAGCCTGGCGCAGCGACGTGGGGGCAACACCCCAAGCAGCAGCCTTGCAGCAGGCCACAGTGGAGTATCAGATCGCTGAGGCTCGTTACAAGCAGCAGGTGGCGGGAGATACCGACATCCAGATAGCGAAGCAGGAGATCCAGGTCAAGCTGGCTGAGCTCGCCCTGCAAGAAGTCGAGGCGCGCCATGATCCATCATTGCAGCGCAACCTCGACAAGGCGAAGATACAAGTGCAGGCTCTGGAACGGCAGATGGAGGAGCGCCGGTTACGTGCGCCCTTTGATGGCAAGGTGTTGGCCATTGGTCTCAACGTGCAGGGGCCGCTGCGGAGCCTTGCCACACAACCCAAGGTGGGCGACAATATCCCTGGCTACACACCCCTCATCGTCCTGGCGAAGCCGGAGCGTGTGGAGATCGCTGTCACCGGTAGCGGTGGCAGGACCGACGAACTCGTGGTAGGCCAGCCCGTGACCATCACTCATGTCCTCACCGATCGCCCCTTCAGTGGCAGGGTAGCGGCGCTGCCGGTGCGGACGCTGAACACCGGTGCACAACCCACGATGCTCCCAGTGGTTCGCATTGCCCTGGGGCCAGATGCCCCTCCGGTGTCCATAGGTGACGGGGTGGGGATCGAAGTGGTCATGAAGGTCAGGGAAAACACGCTCTTTCTGCCGCCTCCGGCGGTGCGCCACTTCATGGGGCGGGCTTTTGTGGTGCGTCAGGAGAGCGGAAAGCAGCGACGCGTGGACATAACGACCGGTTTGGAAAACGACCGACAAGTTGAGATCCTATCCGGTCTGCAAGAAGGCGATACCGTCGTGGGGCAGTAGCGATGAGACCGTCAGTGCTGCTTGGTCTTGCCGCTCGCCGGCTGTGCAGCCGGCCTGGTCTCAGTCTGCTATCGCTCCTGGGCGTCGTGCTGGCTATCGGCATGGTCACCGGCATTGCCATTTTCAGCCAGGCCGTCAGTTTCCAGGTGCTTCTAGATGAGCTAGATACCCTGAGCCGCGCATCCCGCCGTCCGCCCTTCGCTGTGCGGTTCTACTACAACACTTCCATCCACGGTCCGATGTCGCTGGCCACCACTCACTCTCTGGCGGCCACAGTGGCCGAGGTGACATCGCGAAACCTGGGCCTGCCTGCCCGGCAGGTCATTTCCCATGTCGAGACCTTTGCCTTGCAACTGCGCCCTGTCCCCGGAGACCAGCGCTATGGAGCCAGGGCCGATCTGGACCTGAAGCAGGTGAGCATCAGCGTGCTCGAGGGGATTGAGCAGCACATCGTCATTGAAGGCGAGCCCTTTGCCGAGGCAGCACAAGGGCAGCGTATCGGCGTGTGGGTACACGACAATCTTGGGGAAGAGATGGGGCTGCATCAGTATGAAGCCTACGAGCTGGTAGTGGGCGGGCAGGCCATCCCGGTCTACATCGCCGGCTTCTGGCAACCCCGAGACCCAAAGGATCCGTTCTGGTTTGACAATCCCAATGGCCCGCTGAGGGGCACATTGCTGGTGACGGCGGGCATCTACGAGCGCGCCATTCAGCCGCTGCTGCCGGAGCAGACAGGGTTCAATTCCTGGTATCTTGTCTTCGATGAACAGGCCCTGGCGCTGCACAGTGCCGATCGCTGCCTCATCGGTCTGCAGGCCGCTGCCAATCAACTCGTCACCATGCGGCGGGGCATCACCATGGATTACTCGCCCCTGGAGCCGCTGATCCATTACCAGCAGCGACGGATGACCCTGGAAGCCATTCTCGCGGGTTTTGGACTGCCCACCGTCGGGCTACTCCTCTACTTCTTGGGGCTCATCTCTGTCACCACCAGCTTGGCCCAGCGGCAGGAAAGCACTATTCTGGCCAGCCGCGGGGCAGGCAGGCCTATTCTGCTGGGTCTGGCGGCTGTTGAAACGCTCATCTTGATAGGCATCGGAACACCGGCCGGCATCGTCCTGGGCTACCTCATTGCCCGCCTGATGGGGTACAGTCTGAGCTTCCTCAGCTTCGTCAGCCGACCACCGATCCCGGCCTCCATTCTGGGGATTGATGGGCGGCTCGTGATTGTCGCCACGCTGCTGCTTTTCGTCAGCCGCCTCGCGCCTATCTGGCGGGGCGCACAGAGTAGTGTTGTGGCTCACCTACGCGAG
>DAOUCN010000308.1:0-1646 GCA_034431995.1 Chloroflexota bacterium
GTCCACTACATGGCCTATCCCCAGGCCGTCAGCGGCGAGGGGCCATTGTCCGAGACCTTGGCCCGCCTCCTGGCCGATGAGTTCTTCGACGAGATTGAGATCTCCTGGTTCAAGGACGCAGCAGAACGCAGGCGCGCGGCCAGGCTCCTGGCCAGCAGCCACATGGCTGTGGCCTACGCCGCCGGTGTCGTGCTCATGGCGCGCAAGCTGAGCCTGAATGACCTCGATGCAGAAAGGCGGATGGCAGCCATCCAGCAGGTGAGGGCCTGCATTGACGAGGCGCTGGAACTGGGGGCGAGCCGCCTATCGCTGGTCAGCGGGCCTGACCCTGGCGACGCCCGGCGGCCTGAAGCGATGCGCCTATTCGTGGAGGCAGCGCAGGAGATTTGTGGCTACGCTGCCGAACGAGGATTGTTGATCCTCGTGGAGCCGTTCGACCGCTCGGTTGACCGCAAGGCCCTGGTCGGCCCGTGTCGAGAGGTCGCCACTGTGATGGCCCAGGTACGCACCGACAGCCCCAATTTCGCCGTCATGTACGACCAGGCCCACATGCCCCTCTTGGGTGAGACAGCCACCCAGGCTCTGGCGGTGCTCGCGGACTATCTTGCTCACATCCATGTGGGGAATTGCGTGATGCGCAACCCGGCGCACGTTGCCTACGGGGATAAGCACCCGCCCTTCGGGGTGCCGGGGGGCGAGCACGGCGTGCCGGAGTTGGCCGCTTTCCTCGAAGCCCTGTTCGCGGTAGGCTATCTGAAGGCGATCCCCCAAGGTGAACGCCCGATCATCGCCATCGAAGTCAGGCCGCTGCCCGGCGACGACCCGGAAGTCGTGCTGGCCAGCAGTAAGCGCGTCTGGCGCGCCGCCTGGGACCTCTGCAACCCGTAGGCACGACCCTACATCTCGCTCCGCGTCTGCGCGTCCCCGCGTCTGCGCGTCACTCCAGGATGACCCAGCCCTTCTTGATGGCGTAGAGGACAGCCTCGGTGCGCGATCCTACCCGCAGCTTGGCGAAGATATTGGCCAGGTGCACCTGCACGGTGCGCGGGCTAATGACCAGCCTCTGGGCGATCTCCTTGTTGCTGCGCCCCTGAGCCGCCAACGTCAACACCTCCAGCTCCCGCTCCGTGAGAGAAGCAGTAGGTGAGCGCATGGGCTCCTCCTGCCTAGGCTGGGCCAGTCGGCCGACGACCTTGCGGGCGATGGCGGGATGCAGCACAGATTCGCCGCTGCTGACTGCCCGCACAGCCTCCACCAACTCGCTCCCTCGCGCGCTCTTCAATAGATAGCCGGCCGCCCCGGCTTGCAGGATGGCGAAAACATACTGGTCGTCGTCGTACGCGGTCAGGACGAGAACGGCAACCTGGGGACAGCGGGCCTTGATACGTCGCGTGGCCTCGATGCCATTCACGCCAGGCATGCCGATGTCCATGAGCACGATGTCGGGCTGCAACTGGCAGGCCAGGCGCACGGCTTCCTCGCCGTCGGCAGCCTCACCTACCACCTCCAGGTCAGGGTAACGCTCGAGAACCTCCCGCGTCCCCTCACGCACCAGGGTGTGGTCATCCGCCAGGAGGATCGTAATCGGCTCCACGGTCGCCTCGTCGTTCATGCTCCCATCTTACTGCATACGGGAGCGCCGTACA
>DAOUCN010000309.1:0-9093 GCA_034431995.1 Chloroflexota bacterium
CAGGGTCTTTTCGTTCTCGCTGTCATCCTGAGGAGCGCCCTTCAGCGACGAAGGATCTCGCTCGGCACGACTGAGATTCTTCGCTCGTTGGGGAGCACTCGCTCAGAATGACAACACAATGAAAAGGCCCTGGAGCCGCAAGTGGCAGGTCTTGACGAGCGGCGGACGATGCGGTATACTATGCGGCGAGCCGAGGTGGCGGAATTGGCAGACGCGCTAGGTTCAGGACTTAGTGGGGGAAACCCCATCAGGGTTCAAGTCCCTGCCTCGGCACCACGACGGATGGTCCCCTGGCAACGTATGCGTGCCAGGGGATTTTGCTCGCCCATCGCCCTCCGATTGCGCCATGGAGACATCTGGCGGAGCAGCCGGAACCGACCTGCGGCGCAGGGCCTGTGCAAAGTCAGCGCAACCTCCCGCAGGTTCAGTCCCTGCACGCCCGGAGTCGTGAACTCCCGTCGTGATCTGCGGTTGGAATGAACCTGCGGGAGGTTCTCCGGCCGCCCCCGCGACTTTGCACACGCCGTGCCTGCGGCGGTCACGGGATTGACTTTCTCGCGTTTAGGCGGTACAATAGTGCATAGGGCCGGCAGCGTACCCGTGGCGTATCCCCTGGTTTGCGCTGGCGTTCTACGTTAAGACGCGTCCTCGGTTACCCCACGCGCTGGGGTCTGCCTCGCCGGGGACAAGCTGAGAGAAGGAGAGGGCCCATGAGAGCGCGAGCATTCCTGTGGCTGGGCGTCACCCTGTTGGTGGGCATACTGGCCTTTGCCATTGGCAGCGGCGGCCTCACCCTCGCTGCCGCGACGCAGCCAGGCAAGTTGGTTTCCTCTGACGTCGCACAGCCCGATACGAGCGCGATCTTGCTCGAGCTGGATGCATTGCCCCCAGAGCAACCCCCGCCGGCGGTCTCCCTACCCGACACGTCTGGCCTCAGCTTCGGTCCCGATCTCTCATCTCCGCCCGACGTGGTGCCCGCGCTGCCACCTCTGGACCCACCAGCGGTACCTGGCGCACTCGGCACAGGAGGCAAGAAGGGCGGACCGCCGCCCCAGGTGACCGTTCCTGGCCTCTCGACCGCCGGCGGTCCCGACGGGGGCGGCTACTATTACCAGGACTCCGCCGAGCCCAGCGGGCCGACGCCGCCCCCCGCGGCCTGGGCCGAGATCAGTGGCACAGGGACCGCCCTCGTAGGCGGCGACTGGATCGCAACGGGTTCGTATGGTGCAGATGACGAGGGATACGCAGCCATCCCACTGCCCTTCCCCTTCCCCTTCTACGGCAAGTCCTACTACACGCTCTACGTTGATGCTAATGGCCAGGTAGGGTTCAGTCCCTTCGGCAGCCCCACCTTCACCGGCACCGTGGCTATCCCCGCCCCCGCCTATCCGAACAACCGCATTGCCCTCTTCTACACAGACCTGGACTTGGGCATGGTCGGAGCGGGCGGAGGCAAGGTCTGGTACAAGCACGATACGGCCAACAAACGGTTCATCGTCGAGTACAAGGATGTGCACCGCTACGGCGGACTGGGCCTGGCGGGCAGCTTCGAGGTCATGCTCTATGAGAACGGCGACATCCTTGTCCTGTATCAGACGCTCTACGTCAGCCCATCCTACCCGGCTGGGATCGAGAACCGAGACGGCAGCGCAGGCCTGGCCTACGGCGGCACGGTCGCCAGTAACAAAGCCATTGGCTACTACCGCCCGTCGGTGGCCATGACCGTCAGCCCGGCGGCTGTTGCCCCAGGCGGCAGCACGGCCACGGTCACCGCCACAGTGCGCGGCCGCAACTGGTCCCCCGTGACCCCGCCTGACGGAACGAGTGTGACCTTCGATGGCGGTATCCTCGGCTCCATCAGTCCTGGCAGCGCGACCACAACGGGCGGCGTGGCCGTCAGTACACTGACCTCGTATGGGACCTGCGCAACGGCCGTCGTCACCGGCACGGCAGACCTGAGTGGCACGCCGGTGAGCGGAACAGGCAGGGCCACCGTTGGCTACGGGCCTACCTACTGGTCCGGCTACCTGGACATGAACATCGTCTGGGCGCTGTGCAGCTCGCCTCACGTCGTCACCGGTACGTACACGGTCTCACCCACCGGCGTGCTCAACGTCGAGGCTGGCGCCCTCGTGCAGTTTGCGGACGACGTGGGCATGGTCGTTCTGGGCCGCCTCAACACGTACGGCACGGCATCGTCGCCCGTCCTGTTCACCACACTGAACCCTGTACCGGTGCCTGGCCGCTGGCGAGGCATCGCCTTTGGCGACATGACAACCGGCGCCGGTGGCAACCTCAACTACCTGGACCTCAGCTTCGCCGGCAAGACCTACTCGTACCAGGGCGGCAACTACGGCGCGGCCCTGCTCCTGTACCGCGGCTCGTCTCCCAACCTCTATGATAGCTTCATCCACGACAACCTCGGCGCAGGTATTGCCGTCTACAACGGGACGCCATCCAACATCCAGCGCAACTCCTTCCTGGACAATGCAACCTACGGCGTGTACGTTCATAGCTCCTCGCCGCTCATCAGCAATAACGCCATTACTGGTACAACCTACGGCATCTACCTCGGCCCGTCGTCTGCGTCTAGTGTCTACTTGAACACGATCAGGCAAACGCAGGAAGCCATCCATCTCCATTCCGCCGGTGGCGTGATCACCGGCAACACCGCCACGGCGGGCATCTTCGGCATTGTGGGCACCGCCTCAACCGCCAATATCGCCAGCAACATCATCACGGGCAACACCGGTGTTGGGGTCTTTCTCGACACGGGATCGGCGGGCGCCCTGTGGGGCAACGTGGTGGATGGCAACGGCTCCGGCGGTGTCTATGCCAAGTCCGTGAGCACCCCCATCTATCGCAACAGCATTGTCAACAACAGCAGCTTCGGCGCCTACATCCTCTCCTCTGGGCTGGTGTTCACGGGCAACGTAGTCAGTAGCAATGCGCCTTATGGCGTGTACATCAAGTCGGCGTCACCAATCATCACCGGCAACAGCATTGCGTCCAACGGCAGTGCCGGTGTGTACGCCGACGCTGCCTCACCGACCATCGCGGCCAACGCGATTGCCAGCAATGGCAGTCATGGCCTGTTCATGAGCGGGTCCGGGGGAACTGTCACGGCCAACGCCATCGCCAGCAACGGCATATCTGCTGCGGCTGGCTATGGCGTCTACGCCGTGAGCAGCTCGAACGCCGTGCTGGGTGGCAACGCCATCGCCGGCAATGGCGGCAGTATAGACGGCTACGGCGTGTATGCCATCTCTTCGTCCGTCCACCTCATCACGAATACCGTCGCCGGCAACGGCGGCGGAAGCGGCAATGGCTACGGCGTCCACCTGGTCTCCTCGAGCAACGTAAGCGTTACGGGAGGCACGGTCTCCAGCAACGACGGCGGGCCCGCAGGCATGGGCGTGGGCATCTATGCCATCAGCTCGACGGGACAGATCTCAGGGGTAACGGCGACGGCCAACGGGGCGCTGTCTCTCTCTGGCCAGGGCATCGGTCTGCACAACTCCACCTTCTCGCTGGTGAGCAACTTCGTCTCGGGCAACAACGGGCCCGGTGTGTACATAGACCCATCTCAGGTGACGATCACCGGCACCACGGTCAGCGGCAATATCGGGGACGGCGTCGTCGTCTCCGGCGGCTCTACCCTGACGCTTACCAACAGCACCGTGTTCGGTAATGCTCTGGCCGGGGTACGGGTGATGACCTCCACCCTGAACGCAAGCAATGACCTGATCTTCAGCAACGGCACCGTTGGCATTGCTATGAACCCTTCCGTTGCTACACTCAATACGGTGACGGTGACCGCGAATATTGACCACGGGGTCGTGGTGACGGGTTCAACGCTCCATGTGCTCAACAGCCTGGTGACCGGCAATGGCTCCAACGGCATCGTTGGTGTGCTCACCTCCACGATCAACGCCACGAACACAACGGTGAGCGCGAACTCCCTAAGCGGCATCAGCCTCACGACCGGCACCCTGCTCAACGGCAGCGTGATCAGCTTGACAAGCAACACAAACCAGGGCCTGGAGACGGATGCCTCGCGCGCATCCCTCGTCAACTCTTACATCGCGGGCAATCTCTCTGGCGGCATCGGGCTGTGGGCATCCTCGAGACTGACCATGACGGGAGGCCTCATCCAGAGCAACGCAGCGGGCTGTCTCGCTGTGACCTCCACCGCTACCCTGTCAGAGACGCGGGTGCTCGCTAACGGCGGCCCCGGCGTGTTTGCCTGGGCTTCGACGATCCACATGCAGGGTGGTGAAGCCACTTCTAACGTTGGCGCTGGCGTGGCTGGAAGTCTTTCCTCCACTTTGCGCCTGACCAACAGCCAGGTGATGACCAACACCGGGTACGGCCTGTACCATGACACCGGCTCAAGCGCCCATGTCAGTGGCGCCACCATGCGCGACAACGTGGCCGACGGCCTGGCCGCCATATCGGCCACGACCTTTGTCATAACGTCGTCGTTCCTCACGAACACTAACCGCGGCGTCTTGGTCGTGGGCGGTAGACTGGCCATGGACCGCAGCAACGTGCGCGGCAATGCCACCCATGGCCTGGAGATCAGGGGGGGCGCAGCAGTCACCCTCACTAGGAATACCATCTGGTACAACGGCGCCTCGGGCATCGCGTCGGGCTTGGATGGCTGGCCGTCAAGCTCCTACCTGCGGGGCAATACCATCTATGGCAATGGCGACTCCGGCGCCGATGATAGCGCCCTAGGAACAATGGACGCGCGGGGCAACTGGTGGGGCATCAATGCGCCCGTCTGGTTCGGGGCGGCACCGCGCGATGTCACCGGCACGGTGAACATCACGCCATGGATTGTTCTGCAATTGAATCCGCAGCCGCCGACCTTCACCGTCGGCTCCGGCAGTATCATATCGGCGACCATGCGCGACGGCGCCGGCAATAACGTTCTGGACATGACCCCCGTCGGCTACACCACAACCGTCGGCTCCATCGGCTCACTGACCACGACCAAGCTGACGCAGAACGGAGTGGCCACGGCTACCCTCAGCGCCATCACGGTGGCCGGCAGCTTCATTATCACGGGCACGTCGCCCGATCGGGGCATCACGTGGACGCAGATCACGGCTCTGCCGGGTCCCGCGACATCTGTCATTCTCGTGGCCGTGCCCACTACCCTCAACGTCGGCAGCGGACAAACGTCCACCATCACCGCTACCGTGACGGACGGCTATGGTAATCCCATCACAGGCCAAACGATTACCTTCACGGCCAACAGCCTGCTCACCCTGGGCACACCTGTCACCCGCACACTCAATGGCGGCGGGCAGGCTGTCATCACGGCCACGGTCGGCGTCACAGCAGGGACGGGCATCGTCACAGGCAGCATGCCCACTGCCCTGGGCACGGCGAGCATCGTCATCACTCCTGGTATGCCGGCTACCATTACCTTGGCAGCCTATCCCGTTGTCGTCGGCGCCGACGGTATCGAGTCCGCCGCGATCTCGGGAACAGTGCGCGATTCCTACGGCAACCCGGTGGCCGACGGGCACGTCGTAGACATCAGCAGCAACATCGGCACCCGCGCCCCGCGCTCATTCACCCATGATGACGACGCCGGCGGCATCACCTACACCGGTTCCTGGAACTTCGGCAGCTCCAGCTTGTACTACTCGGATACGATTCACTGGTCTCAGACTGCCAACGACACCGCCTCGTGGAGCTTCACGGGCACTAACATCGCCCTCATTCATGGCATGTGGTCGGGCGCGGGCATCGCCAGCGTCAAGGTGGACGCGAGTACGCCTATCACCATTGATATGTACGCGCCGAGCAACTTGTACCAGCAGCAGAGGACAGTTGCAAATGGGCTAGGCGGCGGCACACACTACATCACTGTGACGGTCACCAACCAGAAGAATCCCAGCTCCAGTGGCTACTGGGTAAGCATTGACGCCTTCCGCGTCGGCCCTGCCACAGTGAATGGCGTGGCCACGGCGCTCATCACAAGCACTGTGACCGGAACAGCCTATCTCACCGGCACGGTCTGGACGTACTCGGACACGGAGAGCATCGTCTTCGTCCCCGGACCGCCGTACAGCATTACCCTAGTCGCCGATCCCGGCACGCTGCCTGCCAATGGTGTATCGGCGTCAGTGCTCACGGCAACCGTCTACGATCGCATGGGTCGGTTCGTGACGGACACGACGCCGGTCACCTTCAGCACCGACATCGGCGTGCTCGGCTCGTCCGCGGTCACAAAGTACACGACTCAGGGCATAGCCACAGCCGCGATCACGAGCACTGTGGCCGGAACAGCCACCATTACCGCCCAGTCTGGTGCGGCCCTCACCACCACGCAAGTGATCTTCACGCCTGGCCCACCGTACACGATCACCATGTCCGCCAATCCCAGCAGCATCTGGGGCAACGGGACATCTACGTCCACCATCTCTGCCACCGTGCGCGACCAGTTCGGCAACCTGGTTGGCAGCGGCGAGGTCGTGGACATTCAGGCATGCCTGGGTACACTCGCGCCCGCGTCCCAGACCTACGACGACAACGATGGCGGCGTGACGTACACCGGGTCATGGGCCATGTATGCCTACCCCAATGCCTACAAGGGCACGACCCACTGGTCGCACACAACCGGCGACACGGCTGCCTGGAGCTTCACGGGTTCATCCATCGCTCTGGTCTATGAGACGGAGGCGGACGCTGGCATCGCCAACGTTACCGTGGATGGCGCGTACAACACCACGATTGATATGTACTCACCATCGTTAGTGAATCAGGTGCAGCGCACCATCGCCACCGGCTTGGGCCCAGGCTCCCACACGATCACTGTCACGGTCTCTGGCTCCAAGAATGCCAGCTCCAGCGGCTACTGGGTGGGTGTGGATGCCTTCCGCATCGGCCCAGCAACGGTCGGCGGCGTGGCTAACGCGATCCTTACCTCCGTGATCACGGTAGCCACCTCGTGTGTCACGGGCACGATTGGCATCTATAGCGACACGGAGACGGTACTATTCACAGCAGGACCTCCGTTCAGCATCACCCTGGTGGCGGCGCCCACCACCATCATTGCCGATGGCATCAGTTCGGCGACTCTGACAGCGACCGTGCGCGACTCGCTGGGCAATCTGGTGACTGACGGCACCGACGTCACATTCACAACCAGCCTCGGCCACGTGGGCTCACCTACTGTCGTCAAACAGACGACCAATGGCGTCGCCACCGCCGCGCTCACGAGCACCGTGACTGGCAATGCCGCCATCACAGCCCAGGCGGGCAGTGCCGTGACCACGACCAACGTGACAGTACTACCCGGCCCTCCCTGGACCGTCACTATGGATGCCGCGCCCCAGCACATCGCCGCCGACGGCGTGTCCCAGGCCGTCATCACCGCCACGGTAGCCGACTTCTACGGCAACGCTGTGGCCAACGGCACGGCGGTCAACTTCGCGACTTCCCTGGGTGCTCTCGTTCCGCCAACCACCCGCACCACGACCAGCGGCAAGGCCATTATCCCGCTGACCTCGGCGCCCAACGTCGGTGTCGCCTACATTACGGCCACGGTTGACTCTCGTGTCGGTTATACTACGGTGGGCTTCGACCTGCGGGTGAATGCGGGCGGGCCTTTCTACTCCGGCACAGGGGGAAAGAACTGGGCTGCGGATCAGGCATATGCGGCCGGAAGCTGGGGGTACACTGGCGGCGGCGGCACCTATGGCATAAGCGGCCCCATCGCCAACACCGATGACGACACCTTGTATCAGACCGAACGCTGGGGGATGAGCGGCTATCAGTTCACCGCCCCCAACGGGCAGTACGCCGTGACCATGAAGTTCGCTGAGCTGTACTACAGCCTGCCGGGCCAGCGGGTCTTCACTGTACGCCTTGAGGGGACGACAGTCCTGCCAGCGCTCGACGTTCTGGTGGCGGCGGGCGGCAAGTACATCGCCTATGACCAGCAGTTCACAACGACAGTGTCCGACGGCCTGCTGAACATCACATTCACGCCAATTACGGGCGCGGCCAAGATCAATGCTATCGAGATCGAACCTATCCTGCCGGCACCGCCCCCGCCTACACCCACGCCCACGGCCACAGGCACCAGAACGAACACGCCGACGCAGACAGCCACGCCAACCCAGTCGGCTACTCCTACTGCCACCGTCACACCCGGAGGGCCCACCGAGACCTTCACCGCCACGGCAACGCCGACGCCAACACATACAGAGACACGCACACCAACACCAACTGCCACCACCTTCGTCTACTCGCTGCTTGTCAACTGCGGCGGGCCAGACTATGGCCCGTGGGCTGCTGACCAAGCATACTCCGCCGGAGGCTGGGGCTATGTGGGCGGCTTCACCTACAGCAACCCGACCCCCATCGCCAACACGACAGACGACCCACTCTATCAAACCGAGCGTTGGTGGAACGGAACAGGCACGTACAAGTTCACGGTGCCCAATGGGCCGTACACGGTGCTCTTGAAGTTCGCTGAGATCTACCCGTATGCCTACTCCGGCTCCCGCATCTTCGACATCAGGATCGAGGGCGTGGTGCGCAAATCCAACTACGACATCGTGGCTGCTGTGGGTAAGTACAGGGCGGATGACCTCTTCTTTGGCCCCATCAACGTTACCGATGGCATCCTTCAGATAGACTTCGTGGCCAAGGTGGGGTCGCCCAAGATCAACGCCATTGCCATCAATTCCGGTGGGCCGCCAGGCCCGACCGCGACGTCCACTGTAACTGGCCCAACACCAACGGCGACGAGGACGCCATCTGGCGGACCTGCCATGTACCGCGTCAACTCCGGCGGGCCAGACTACGATGGCTGGGATGCTGATCGCGAATATCACGTTGGCGGCTGGGGCTACGTAGGCGGTTTCACCTACAGCAATCCAACGCCCATCGCCAACACCGATGACGATCCCCTCTATCAGACCGAGCGTTGGTGGAACGGGACGGGCACCTACAAGTTCACCGTCGCCTCTGGCAGGTACGACGTGCTCCTCAAGTTCGCCGAGATCTATCCCTATGCCTCGGCGGGCAGTCGCGTCTTCGACATCAAGATCGAGGGCGTGGTGAAGC
>DAOUCN010000310.1:0-13036 GCA_034431995.1 Chloroflexota bacterium
AGCCTATGCCCTGGCCCTCGCCACCGGCCGGCGAGAACACCCCGCACACGCAAGCACGCGAGACTTCATGGCGCGCTTCATTGACGACGCCGACGTACTGGCCACCATTGACGCCAACATCTGCACGGCGTCGGGCCTGCACGCCGATATGGTGCCAGCCAGCGAATACATTCACATCGTCATGGACGTGCGGGCGGCTGGCGACACGTTCGGTTATCCACGGGGTGGTCCGCGGGCGATCATCGGGGCGCTGGAGAAAGTCGTGCGGGCGCATGGCGCTGAGCTGTATACGCGTTCACCTGTGGAGCGCATCGTCATCAGGGACGGAGCGGCCGTGGGACTCACGGTGGCTGGGCAGACCATCTCTGCCGATGTGGTGATTCACAATGGCGGGGTGTGGAGACTGCGGCAACTGGTCGGCGAAGAACACTGGCCCCACGGTTATGCGAGGCGACTAAGTTCCCTTAGGCCAGTGGATTGCGCCGCCCTCATCGCGGGCACGCGGGAGCCGCTATTCACGGGCACGTCCATGCTGCTGACGCCGGGATCGCAACGCGTGGTGGGGATCTTCGCCCCCACCTTCTTCGATCCTTCTCTGGCTCCGCCGGGCCGCCACATGATAGACGCCTTCTTCCCGCTGGAGAGCCAGGACCGGGAAGCGGAGCTGGCACTGGCCATGGGAGACCTGCGCCGTCTCTTTCCCACGTTGGATTCTGTCATGGACATCTGCGTACCCATGTACTTCACGGGGACATGGACGGGGGCAGAGACAGGCCAGACCTTCGGCCAGGTGGGTGACGATCGCCTGCCACCGCGCACCCCCATCGCTAACCTCTATCTGGTAGGGATGGACGTGCAGGGGAGTGGCGCAGCAGGCGATTTGATACCGGTGGGCGTGAATCGGCTAGTGGCGGAGCTGATTGCGGATCAGAAGCTGACGACGAGATGAGACCACGTCAACTGGTGCACAGGGATTGCGCCGCGCTACGAGACAAGAACGGTAGCCCTGGCTCTGATGTCTCTGGACGAGCTTCCAACCAATATGGTGAATTCGCCAGGTTCCTGTACCCAGCGCTTCTGATACGGATCATAGAAGGATAGTGCTCTGGGGTCCAGGACGAAACTGGCGACCTTTGTCTCACCGGGCTTGAGGTCGAGTTTGCAGAAGCCCTTGAGTTCCTTTGGCGGCCTGGGTAGGCTTGCCACCATGTCCTGAACATACAGTTGGACGACTTCCTTGCCATCAACGGTGCCCCGGTTCGTGACCGCCACGGAGACGGCAAGCGACTCGCCTAATCTCGCCCTGTCTGGCACACGCAGGTCACTGTAGTCGAAGGTCGTATAGGAGAGCCCGTGGCCAAAAGGGAACAACGGTGAGATGTCCCGCATATCATAGTAACGGTAGCCAACAAAGATGCCTTCTCCATAGTGAGCCTCGCGTGTCCCAGGATAGGTTGTGTATGTGGGATTGTCCTCATAGCGCCTGGGAAGGGTGATCGGCAGCTTGCCCGAGGGGTTGATGTCTCCCACGAGAATACTGGCAATGGCATGGCCGCCTTCCATCCCGGGGTAGTAGGCAAGCAGCACCGCCGAAACATCATCGAGCCAGGGCATTTCCACCGGTGCGCCGCAGTTCAGGACAACCACGGTTCGCCTGTTGGCTCTGGCCACTGCTCTGATCAATTCCGTCTGTCGGCCTGTCAGGTGCATGTGTGGCCGGTCTGTGTCCTCTGTTTCGTACTTTTCGGGGAATCCAGCGAAGACAATGGCCACATCGCAAGCCTGCGCCAGCTCCACCGCCCGCTCGAGCCGCCGATCATCCTCCGGCCGGGGTGCGTAGGCAAAACCCAATCTGAGATACGAAACCGCATCGTCCGGCCGCTTGATGAACTCCATGCGCAGGCCATATGTCTTGCCCTGCACAATATCCACATACGCGGATTGCCTGTTCATGGGGATTTGGGGACATGTCTGCGCAGGAGCTGCGCCCTCGCACACGAGGCCTCCGTCCAGGAAGACGCGGCCCACGCCTGTGTTGGTGAGACTGATCATGTGCCGGCCTGTGGTAGGAGCCGCAAGCGTGCCCGTCCAGCGGACTGAGAAGCAGTCTTTCGAGATGCTGTCGGCCGGGGCGCTGCGCCACCAGCGAAACTCTAGCGTCCGATCAACTCGCTGCAGGGCAGCCTGGCCAGACAGATCGAGGTTGTTGAAGTACTCGCCGAATAAGCCAATACCCGTGCCGCTGGCAGGCGTAAGATAGTCGGGGCGCATGACCGGTGGAACGACGAAGTTGTCGCAGCCCTGTTCATACTTGATTTCAACGCGCCCTCCTGCCCTGGCTCGCAGGCCCTCTAGGGGGCTGACGCGGTAGGGCGGCTCCACGTACGAGCTGCCGCCACCGCCTAGCCTCGCTTCGGCAGCGTTTGGTCCTATCACGGCGATGGACCGTATGGCGTCCAGTCGCAGCGGCAAGGCCCCGTTGTCGTTCTTCAGGAGGGTGATTGCTTCCTGTGCCACCTCTCGGGCAAGCCGCTGATGTTCGGGAGTGTTGACCGCTCCTCGCGGGCGGGCGGCCGGAGCGCCCAGCTTGCCTGATCTGGCAAGTGTCTTCACGATGCGCCGCACACAATCGTCAACGACTGACTCGGGGATTTGCCAGGTGAGGACGGCGTCCACAAGCAGATGGCCGTAGTACCTGGCCGGCCCGGGCATTTCCAGATCCAATCCGCCAAGGACGGACTCCACGGTGGAATGATTGCCTCCCCAATCGGACATCACCATGCCATCGAATCCCCACTCGCCCCTCAGAACATCGTTGAGCAAGTAGCGGTTCTGGCTGGCATAGACGCCGTTAATCCGGTTGTAGGCAGACATGACTGTCCATGGTCTGGCTTCTTTGACAATGGCTTCGAAGGCCGGTAGATAGATCTCCCGCAGAGCCCTCTCATCTACGACAGAGCTTCCGCGCAGGCGTTCGGTTTCTTGATTGTTGCAGGCGAAGTGCTTGAGCGAGGTTCCAACCTGTTGGCTCTGTACGCCCTTGACCCATGCCGCGCCGATCCTTCCGGCCAGGTAAGGATCCTCGGAGTATGTCTCAAAGTTCCTGCCCGCCAGAGGGGTGCGGACGATGTTGACGCAAGGCCCCAGGAGGATATCGCAGCCCATGGCCCGCGTTTCCTCCCCAAGAGCGGCGCCGACACGCTCCACAAGCTCTGGGTTCCAGGTGGCAGCCATGGACACACCGGTGGGGAAACAGGTTGTTGGTCCGGCTTTTCTCGCCGATCCGAGCATGTCGGTTCGCACACCGTGGGGCCCGTCTATCATCGCCAGAGAGGGAATGCCCAAGCGTTCGATAGGCACGGTGCGCCACCAATCGAGTCCGGATAGTAGGCTCACCTTCTCCTTAAGTGTCAGCTTGCTCAGCAGGTCTTCGACGACGCCCTCGCTGTCCGATATCTGCACATTACGTGGCTCATCCGAGCTCATCTTTGCCTCCATGCTCGTGAGAATAACACGGCCTTTATCGTTCATTGACAAGCATGATCGCCCGCTCGGCTGCCGAGGCGGCGTCAGGGGCATAGCCGTCGGCGCCGATTTCGTCAGCATAGCGCTGGGTGAGGGGCGCACCGCCCACCATGATCTTGACGTTCTTGCGCACGCCTGCCTCAACGAATGCCTGGATGGTGCTCTTCATGTTGACCATGGTCGTGGTCAACAGGGCCGACATGGCCACGATGTGCGGGTTATGCTCCTTCGCCGCGGCCACAAATCGCTCCGGTGGGCAATCCACACCCAGGTCAATCACCTGGAAGCCAGAACCCTCCATCATCATCCCGACCAGGTTCTTACCGATGTCATGCAAGTCTCCCTTGACGGTTCCCAGGACGACGACACCTCGGGGCTGTACCTTGCTGGCGGCCAAGAGGGGCTTGAGGATATCCATCGCTGCATGCATGGCTCGTGCGGCCAGGAGCACTTCCGGGACATAGAACTCGTTGGCCTTGAAGCGCCGCCCAACCTCAGTCATTCTAGTGGAAACGCCGAAGAGCGTCAAGCCAAGGTGTTCCAGCTGCAGGGCTTCTCAAGCAGCGTGTCACCCCGCACATGCAAGAATTGCTGCTCCATGCCGGAGCAGCCGTCCAAGAAGCGTCCACGATAACTCGAGCGCGCGTGAACGGACTCGAGCAATCGTGCGTTATTCGCGGATGGCTGGCATGACGGGACACAAATACCGTTGTGGCCGGGTTGGACTTCTGCAACTTGAGAAGACTTTGGGTCCAGTTCGCCTTGACAATGGCTGGTCGCTGTGCTAGATTGCGCGCGCCGGCGAGACAGGAGCAGGGGCCGGCGAGGGAGCAACGCGTGAGCAGACGGCTAGTCTATATGGACTATGCGGCCACAACCCCACTGGGGCCGGGGGTGTTGGAGGCCATGCTGCCCTATCTGGGGCCTGAGTTCGGCAATCCCCAGAGTGTGTACGACCTGGGGCAGCGGGCGCGGCAGGCCCTGGAAGGGGCGCGCCAGGTGGTGGCTGATGTCTTGGGCGCGCGCACGAGCGAGATCATCTTCACGGGCTCGGGCACCGAGGCCGCCAATCTCGCCGTGCGCGGCGTTGCTCTGGCCCTGAAAGAGACAGGCAACCACATCATCACGTCGGCGATTGAGCATGCAGCCGTCCTGAGGACATGCGAGGCGCTGGAGAAAGACGGCTTCGCCGTGACCTATCTGCCGGTAGATGAAACGGGGTTGGTGGACCCGGACGCGGTGGGGCGTGCCATCACGCCACAGACGATCCTGGTGAGCGTTATCTACGCCAGCAACGAAGTCGGCACCGTGCAGCCTGTCGCCGACATCGGGCGCATCTGCCGGCAGCGCGGCGTGCGCTTTCATACCGATGCTGCCCAGGCTCCGGGCCGCCTCCCGCTGGCAGTCGGTGAGCTTGACGTGGACCTGCTGTCCCTCTCAGGCCACAAGTTCGGCGGGCCAAAAGGCTCTGGCGTGTTATTCGTGCGTCGCGGTACACCCTTGCAGGCTCAGATCGTGGGCGGGCCACACGAGCGATCGCGGCGAGCGGGCACCGAGGCCGTCCATCAGGCTGTTGGGTTGGCGGTCGCGCTCAAGGCAGCGGAGAGCCGCCGGACCAGCGAGTGCGCGCGCCTCATCCCTCTGCGCGACCGTCTCATCCAGGGCATCACAGCCATTCCTGGCGCCAGGCTCACGGGGCAGCGCACGCAGCGGCTGCCGAATCTGGCCAGCTTCGTCTTCGAGCATGTTGATGGTGAAGCCTTGCTGCTGCACCTGGATCGCCTGGATGTTGCTGCCTCCAGTGCATCCTCGTGCACTTCAGGCACCCTTGACCCCAGTCATGTTCTCGCTGCTCTGGGCATTCCTCGTCAGCAGTCAAGAGGCTCACTGCGCCTGAGCCTGGGAGCGGCCACGACGCGGGACGACGTGGAGTTCGTCATCTCCGTTTTGCCGGATATCGTGGCGGGCTTACAGGGCGTGACGCGGCGACAGCAGGACGAGGGGACGCGGTGATGGCGCGATGGGGCGATGGCGCGTCGTATATGTGAGGAATCGCGGCGCGACCAACCTGGCCTCCCGCAGGTGACTTCGGGCAGGCCCTGAAAAGGGATGCAGAAAACTTGACAGCAGCCGCCGTTTCTGCTAGAATGAATCAAGAGCGTTCGTCAATTGCTCTCCGGCCCAGTGCCCGACGATGAATCGTCGGGCTACAGGAACAATGCCCGCTGGCAGCGGGCTGGATCGAGGCCGCTGGAGCGACCTTCGTTCCTGTAGCCTGGTGATTCATCGCCAGGGGGACTTATCTGGCGGCCCATGGCGACGTCTGCCTTGCCGGTTCTGTCCGATGGGCTGGTAGGTGTGAGGGACAAAGACTCGCAAATCATTGGGAAGGAGGTCAAGCAAGGACAATCCATGGCTATTCATGTGCGGGAATTGACGAAAGAAGAAGTGGCCGAGTTGCAGCGGCTGGACAAGGCGAGTGGCGACGTGCCGGGGCCTGGGCAGCGCGCGCGCATCGTTCTGATGTCGAGACAGGGTTGGCACGTGCCGCAGATCGCGCGGCAACTGCACGTCCATCACCATACGGTGCGCAAGTACGTGCATCGGTTCAACAAAGAGGGCATGGCTGCACTGCATGATCGGCCAGGGCGCGGACGGGCACCGGTCTACGGCGCAGATGAGCGCCAGAAGGTGGTGGAGATCGCTCGGCGTGCGCCAAAGGAACTGGGCCTCAACGGGGACTACTGGACGTTGAGCACGCTGCAGGCATATCTGCGCAAGACGGGGGTTGCCACCAATATCGGTCGTGAGACCATTCGGCGCATCCTGCGCACCAACGGCGTCACCACCCGGCGGTCCGCTGGCTGATTGCCGTCTGCCCAAAGCCGCGCCGCTGGGCAAGGCGGCGCGGCTCAACGCGCCTCCTCCGCCGCCGGGCTGGAATCCCGAACGGCGCGGAACATGGCGAGCAGGTTCTCGATGGGTACGTTCTGCTGGATGTTGTGCACGGTGTTGAAGACGTAGCCCCCGCCCGCCCCGAAGATACGAATGCGCTCCCGGGCCTCCTCGTACACATCCTCTGGCCCGCCAAAGGGGAGTGTTCGCTGCGTGTCTACTCCGCCACCCCAGAAGACCAGGCGATCCCCATACGTCGTTTTCAAGAAGCACGGATCCATGCCCCTGGCCGAGCACTGCACAGGGTTGATGATGTCAACCCCAGCGTCCACGAGGTCAGGAAGCAGGTCCACGATCGAACCGCAGGAGTGGAAGAAGACCTTCCACGTCGTGTGCTGATGAATCCAGCCATTCACGCGCGTGTGGAAGGGCTTGTATAGCTGGCGGTACATGTCGGGAGACATGAAGGGGCCTTGCTGGGTGCCCAGGTCCGTGCCGCTAACGAAAACAACGTCTACCTTGCTGCCCACGGCCTGCCAGAGCAGGAGGGCGTTGTGCAGGGCAATCTCGCACTGACGCTCGAAGATGCCCGTGATGTACTGCGGGTGGGTGACGTGGGCAAGATACCAGTCAACCGGATTGCGGATGCCGGTGGGGTGGGCGAGTCTCAGGCCAGGGACGTGGGAGACGTCACCGAAAGCAGCTCCATCCAGTGTCGTGACGATGGCATACTCGGTGCTGCGGAAGACCTGTGTCGCCTGGTTTTCAAGGTAGCGCAAGTCCTAGTCGCTGTAGACCGAGTACATCTCCCGCACCCACTGGTCAGGATCCAGGTTATCCCAGTCTAGCGGGTCTTGGCGGATGATGGCGTCGAAGTAGTAGCCGTTCTTTGGCATGCGTGCGCTGGGAGGGCTGGCCGCATCGCCGCGGGGATAGAGGAGAAGGTCGCCGCTATCGTCGGCGCGGACGACGAATTTGCCTGGGACCAGGACGGGAGTGCCGTCGAAAAGCTGCCAGGGCTTCCAGTCCTCGTTCCTGAAGCCAAAGAAGGTGGTCGGTAGGCCGATGCCCACCACATCCACGGCGAGGCACTGGAGGACGTCGTCTTCTACCTCTGCCAGCATTTGATACGGCTCGTTGACCCTGGGCGGTCGGGACGGCAACCCCAGGGCCTGACGGAGGCGGAAGTAGGCGCCGGCGGCGATGCCAGTGACCGCCGTGCTGCCCAAGTCCAGAGGCACGCGATCAGGCTGGCGGTGGCTGATGGCGGCGCGCACCCGCTCTCTGGAGTTCATGCTTCACCTCTCTGTGAGCGAGGCAGAGGCGCCGGGTGTGGCGTCTATCTGCCTTTCTCGAGGTAGGCCTTGGCGAGGTACTCGGAGCCGCGCGTCGTTTCCCCCCAAGAGACGAGGGCCTGGCCAAACTGGAAGTACGCCTGGTTGAGAAGTTCGCGGGCGCCTGCCTGCTGGAGCTTGTCCACAGCGGCGAGGAAGTTGCGCTCGGCGTCTTGTCGGCGGGCCTGGGCATCGCAGATCTGTGCCAGGGAGAGGAGTCCCCGGCCTTCCACCAGCAGGTCTCCCAACTCCGATGCCTGCTGGATCGCCTGCAGGACCAAGCTCTCCGCCTTGCCGTATTCCTTGTGCTGGCAGTGCAGTTGGCCGAGGCCGACATTGGCGGCGGCGACGGCTGCGCTATCGCCGGTGCGCTGGGCGAGGTCGCGGGCCTGGAGCCAGGCACGTTGGGCAGCCTCACCGCCGCCCGTCTCCGACAACAGGGCCGCGTGGACGGAGTGCATCTGAACGGCCAGGCTCATGACCCTGAGGTTGTCCAAGGCGCCAAGGCTCATCTGGGCAAAGCGGGCGGCGGCCTGGGGGTCGTTGGCTGCGCGAGCGGCGTCGCTGGCATCCCAGAAGGAGAAGGCGAGGGAGCGCAGACTGGACGCGGCGTCGGCGAAGTGCATTGCTTTCTTGGACAGGGCCATCGCCTCCCCGTGTTGGCCCATGCGGAGCAGATCCGTAATCAGGCTGACGTAGGTGTGGAGGATTTGCTCGGGGTCCTTGATGGCGCCGGACATGACCGCCTCAAGGGAGCGATGATGGTACTCCGCGGCGATGCCGACTTTCTGCTCCTGGTAGAAGGCGTCACCGGCATACAGGCGTGCGTCAGCCAGCAAAGCGGCGTCGCCTATCTGTTCTGCCAGGCTCAGGGCGGACTGGAACTCCGCAATGGCCTCGCTTGCCTTGTGCTGAGCGAGGAGCACCTTGCCGAGACAGAGATGCCATCGTGCCTGGAGCTGGGGCCGAGCATCGGCAACGCTGACTGAGCGAAGCGTCTCCACAGCCTTCCCAGGCTCTCCGCGATGCATGGCGACGGTGGCCGCGGCAATGGCTCCCTGGATGGTTTCTGTCGCGCGTAGAGCGTCCTCGTCCTGCAGGAAGTAGGTGGGAGGCTCGCCCAGTCGGTCGGCCAGAATGTAGAGAGCTTTCAGTGAGGGGCGGATCTTCCCACGCTCGACGGCGCTGACGTAGCTGGGTGAGAAGTCGCCGCCTCCGAGGTCGTGCTGCGATAGGCGCAACGCCTTGCGTTTGTTTCTCATGCGAGCGCCCAAGATGGTGGCTGGAACCTTGACCAATCCTTCGCGTACCATAGGTTTTCTCCTCCCGGTTTTGGTGGCGTTGTGCCGCGATGCAAAAGTCGTCTACTCCCGGCGAGTCATCTGGCGACTTTTCTTGCCTCTCTTGGAAAGCATACCACATTCCCTCACGTTTGTCAATGCATGTGACGATTGGGGATATAGGGCGTCTTCATCTTTCCTTTACGTCCGTCCTTTCCGTTGTTGCAGGGGGGCATGGTATGGTGGGGTTGGCGCCGTCCTGACGCCGCCGGCGGCTACACGCAATCCCGACTGGCAATCTCATTGTGTTGTGACGCTTCGTAGCCCGTTGAATGGGCTGGCCCCATGATCCACAGGCCCTGGCACATTCACTACCTTGTCTTGTGCCAGAGAAAGGATCGTGCTATAATATACAATGCCTGCTGCGGTCTTGCCCGCAGGAAGCACTGAGAGCGCGAGGAGGTACCGGCGATGAACCCAGGGATGTGGATCAGGGCATTACGAGTGATGCCACGCATGACCAAAGAGGAATGGGACAGGCTGGACATCATTGCCAAGTGGTTGGTCGCTACCCGCTCTGCTGCCCTCGTCCTGAGCTTCATGGCCGCAGCCATTGCTGGCATTCTGGCCTTCAGGGAGGGCATGTTCAACTTCCCGCTCTGGCTGCTCGTCACCATTGGCTTGTTCATGGCGCACGGCACCAACAACTTGCTCAACGACTTGATAGACTACCACAAAGGAGTGGATAAAGGCAACTACTTCCGCACCCAGTATGGCCCTCAACCTCTGGAAAGCGGATTCATGACCATCAAGGGGCTCCTGGTCTACGCCGCTGTCACTGGTCTCATTGCCCTGGCCTGCGGCGCGTACCTGGTATCCGTGCGTGGGACTCTGGCCCTTCTCCTTATGGCGGTCGGGGCTTTCTTCGTTCTGTTCTACACATTTCCTCTGAAGTACATCGGCTTGGGAGAGCTAACGGTACTCCTGGTGTGGGGCCCCCTGATGATCGGCGGCGGCTACTATGCTATCACTGGCCAGTGGGACTGGAATGCGGCCATCGCGGGCTTGCCCTTTGGGCTGGGGGTCTCTGCCGCGCTCTTCGGCAAGCATATTGACAAGTACGCGCCAGACAAGGAGAAGCACATTCGGACGGTGCCTGTTCTGATTGGGGAACGTAGCGCTCGCTACGCCGCCGTGCTCATGATGGCGCTGCAGTACGGGGTTGTTCTCTGCCTGATATTCACTCGCTACTTCTCACCTGCGATGTTGATTGTCTTGCTGGCCCTGCCCAGTTTCAGACTGGCTTGGCTCATGTTCCGGCACCCACGGCCTGAGCGGAAGCCCGACGGCTATCCTGCTGATGCCTGGCCCTTGTGGTTTGTGGCCTCGTCCTTTGTGCACAGCCGACAGTTCGGCTCGTTTCTCGTGCTGGGTCTGATTCTGGATGCAGCCATCCATGCTCTGGGCTGGTGGCCATAGAAGTCATTGACTCACGCCTGCACCCATGCTATGCTACGTGGTAGTGGGGAGTTGCGGCCACGGCGTGCGGGCGAGGATGTCGGGTCAGTCATGAGACGGATTATCCGGTTCTTGTTGCGGCTGGTCCTGGTGCTGACATTGCTGACAGTGGTAGCAGCCTTTGGGGCGCTGGTCTGGCAACGCTCCTTCTGCCAGTGTCCTCTGCCAACCGAGGCGGCACCAGGCTCGACCACTCCGTCGCACAGACCCGCCGATCCATCCGGCGTCGATAGCCCTGGCCAGCAAGTCCTGCGGCGTCTCGAGCAGCTTGCCTACGATATGGCCTACCACCTGGATCGCCTGATGAGAGGTATTGCGAAGGCGTGGCAAGAGACGGTTCCGCGCCTGACTAGGGAGCTGGACCGCCTGAGAAAGGACTTCCTGAGGCGCTGGCAGAGCATGCCGGCGATATGACAGAGGACAATGGCAAACCCGCCGGCAGATGCCGGCGGGTCTCGCTATGGCTTGGCTGGTACCCTCGACAGGATTCGAACCTGTGGCCTCAGCGTCCGCAGCGCTGCGCTCTAATCCCCTGAGCTACGAGGGCACAATCGTGTAATGCTCATGGCGGGGAGAGAGGGATTCGAACCCTCGGTAGAGGTTAGAAAGCCCCTACAACCGCTTAGCAGGCGGCCGCACTCGACCACTATGCGATCTCCCCCCTTGCTGCTGGCATTATAACAGGTACCAGCAGGTCTGTCAATACAACATGAACAGACAATGAGAAGCCCTCAGAAGTCTGCCCAGTCCCTGGCCTCCACGTCCCAGTGTACCCCTCCGGCGCGCTTGATGGAAAGATGCATCATCGAGGCATCGCGCGCTGCCCCGTGCCAGTGCCACGTTCCCCGCGCAATCGTGACCACGTCTCCCGCCTGCACGATGCGCCTCTCTGTCTCGCAGGCCACCACGCCCCGCCCCCGCACGATGTGCAACACCTGGTCAACATCGTGGACATGGGGTTTGGTGCGCGCCC
Organism: Chloroflexota bacterium; assembly: GCA_034431995.1. Lineage (GTDB taxonomy): Bacteria > Chloroflexota > DTOL01 > DTOL01 > DAOUCN01 > DAOUCN01. The sequence goes on from DAOUCN010000310.1 coordinate 11,526, forward strand.
CACGGCTGAAGTGGACGGCCAGCACCTCGATCTCCCCGTCGTCGGGAGCGTTCACGAGGCGCTGGATGCGCACCCGGCCCTGGAAATGCCCCGATGCTGTGGCATCCGTCGCCTTTGTCCGATCGAGCGAATTGACCTTCATGATTCTCTCCTATGGCGTGTGTCTTGGGCCTGAAGAGCGCCCACGCAGCAGACTCTGAAAGCGCAGAGCGTCTTCCCACATGCTCATGTTATTGAACATGCAATACGCGTCGGCATAGGACTGACACCAAGCGGCAAGCTGCCGCAAGTCATCGTCGCTGTAGCGATAAGGGTACCCCGTGCGCCCGTGCAGCCGAAGATAGGCTGGAGTGCCGTGGACTGGCAGCCGCTGGAAGGGATCAACGCAGTGAATCAGGTCCAGCTCACGGCAGAGTGTGCTGATCTCTTCGTCCGTCCAGTTACCGCGAGGCTCCCACGCCAGGAGCAGCCCACCCCTCTCTATGGCCCTGCAGAAAGAGCGCAGGTCCGCCTTGTGCTCAGGCGTCGGCCCGAAGCTGACGGGGCATTGAAGGACCACGATCCTGGCCTGCAGCAGGAGCGCAATCTCCCGTGTCGCTTCCCAGGCAGCCTGCACCTCGGGGGTCGGACGGAAGAAGCCATACGAGTCAGGAATGGGAACAGGAAGACCAGAGCGGCGATAGGTCGGCGAACTGGCAGGATGAGTGATGCCCTGGAAGGCCTTGAGTGTGAACTGGAAGTCCGACGGGGCCTCGGCTCGCCAGCGGGCAGCGGTCTGTGGACGAGGCAGACGATAGAACGTCTGCTGTATCTCCACCACCGTCAAGCTCATGAAGTATTCTGTCCTGGAGCGGCAAAATCCACAGCAGCCGACGGCAATGTTCACGGCAGACCCTGACGTTTGACCGCCACCGCCACCCCCGCCGCGAGCAGGAAGCCCGAAAGCAGCGCACATCTGGATTGCAGTAGACGTTGCAGCCAGTTCATTCCCTGCTGGCCGAGGATTTCAGTGATCGCCCGCATGAGCTGCTCCACTTCGTGGCCGTGCCCCTCGCGGAATTCCTCGACGAGTTTCTCGATCTTGGTGCGCTGCTCCTGGGCTTCCTTCGGCACAGCGACGACGTAGGCCACCATGGCTGGACCGGCAGCCATGCCGTCGAGGCGCACCTGCCAGATGCTCTGGTGCACTCCGCTGGCACTGGGCGCGGTCGCCTCGAAGTCCCAGTAGAACGTCTCATTTGGCAACACGCTACGGCGCAAGCCCTGGCGTGCTGGCGCTCCCATCGGGTTGCCGTTCGTGTTGACCAGGGCTACCCCCGATGCCACCGTCCACGTTTCCGATCCGATGTTCTTCACCTCGAAGTAGAGGACGATCCGCCCACCAGGCTCTGCCAGCGTGACGATGGCATAACGAACGGGCTCCGCATCGAAGGGCTTGCGCTCGTCGGCCAATGGCGCGGCCTGGGCAGAACCGACTCTGCCAAGACAGACGCCAGCGGCCAGTGTCACGA
>DAOUCN010000311.1:0-6362 GCA_034431995.1 Chloroflexota bacterium
GTGTACCCCACAGCCCCATGAACAGCCCCCTCTTCTGGGAGACCAAGAGGCCCTTCGCCGAGAAGTACGGCGTGCAGTTCGAGGGCTTTGGCCAGCCAGCCCCCGCCATTGCAGCGGAGCAGCAAGCCCAGACCGCCGCCAATGTGGAGAAAGTGGTGAGCGTCCTGCGGGCCGATCAGGCATTGGTGGACTATATCGCCAACACCCTGGCGGAGCTGGGCGATTCGGTGCCGGAGGAAGTGCCTGCCTGTCGCGTCTGCCCGGATAACCCCTTCAAGGACGAGCGACTCTACGACTACGAGAACTACCCGGCGGAACTGTACGTGGCCCCGGGCACCAAGATCGCCAACCGCGCCGCCCTGGCCAAGTGGGGCGCCTATGTGAACTACATCGGCCACAAGTACTACAATCGTCCTATCTTCGTCGTCTCCTCAGCCGATCTTGCCGAGTCCACCAACATCGCCGGCTTCGCCCGGCAATGGGGCGACTTCCCTGGTTTTGGCCGCTATCATCGGGACAACAATACCTTTGGCGCCCTCCTCCCCCAGGAGATCACGGAGTTCTGCAACGCCGGTATCATGGTAGGCATGGCCACCGTCAATTTCGCCCGCGATCCTTTCACGGAGTTCAACGGCTTCTATGGCGCCACCTCCACCTATGGCTCCTTCGCTTACCTCCATTACGGCCTGCTGCGCCTGTTTAGCCAGTTGGCCCAGGACTGCGATCTCAAGCTGGGCAAGGTGATCCAGGTAGCCGGGCACTCCGGGCCGGAGACCGCCGATGACTCGCGCACCCACTTCGGCATCTTCGCTCCGGGCGTGACCCAGCTCTTCCCCGAGGGACAGATTATCAACCTACACCCCTGGGAGCACAATGAGGTGCCTGTCATGCTGGCCGCTGCTCTCAAGCAGAAGGCCCCCATCATCGCCCTGCACCTGACGCGCCCGCCGATCGCTGTGCCCGACCGCCAGGCCCTGGGCATGCCGTCCCACTTCGCCGCGGCCCGGGGCGCCTACGTCATCCGCCCGTACAAGGCTGGCCAGAAGCCCATGGGCACGGTCATCGTGCAGGGGACGAGCACGACGGCTGGTGTGGTCAGCCTGCTGCCCAAGCTGGACGAGGCCGGGCTCAACGTCAAGATCGTGGCTGGCGTCAGCCCTGAGCTCTTCGCCCTGCAACCGGCAGACTACCGGCAGCAAGTGCTTTCGCCTGCTGACAAGGTAGACTCCATGTGCATCACTAACGGTGCCCGCCGTCTGATGTACGACTGGCTGTATAACCAGGTGGCCGTGGAGTACACCTTGTCCTCCGACTTCGACAACCGCTGGCGCACTGGCGGCACCGTGGACGAGCTTCTGGAAGAGGCGCACCTCTCGCCCGATTGGCTGTTCAGGGGCATCGAGCGCTTCGCGCGCGAGCGTGCGCAGCGTCTGGCCCGCCTGCGCGAGGAGTTGGACGCGGTGAGGGCGTGACGCGGAGACGCGGGGATGGAGAGGCGCGGGGACGTGGAGTATCAAGGTCAGGACGATTCTCCGCGTCCCCGCGTCTCCGCGTCACCGCATCTCTCGCTCTCCGCGTCTCGCGTGTGGGCTGCTACGCTAGACCTGCTCTTCCCGCCGCGGTGCGTGGGCTGCCGCACACGCGGGGCCTGGCTCTGCCGGACCTGTCGTGAGCAGGTGCAGCCGGTGCTGCCGCCGATCTGTGAGCGCTGCGGGCAGGGGATCGAGAGTGGCGACCTGTGTCGCGCCTGCCGGCGCCGGCCGCTGGCCATTGACGGCCTGCGTGCCGCGGCCTATCTGGAAGGGCCGCTGCGCCAGGCCGTTCATCGTTTCAAGTACGAGGGTCTGCGCGAGCTTGTGCCGATGCTGGGGGAGATCCTGCATGAGGGCTACCTGCAGGTGACTATCACCTGCGACGTGGTCGTGCCCGTCCCTCTGCATCAGGCCCGCCAGCGCCAGCGGGGCTTCAATCAGGCTACACTCCTGGCCCAGGAGTTGTCCCGCCGGACCGGTCTACCGACGGCTTCGGACCTCCTGCGGGTACGGGATACGCAGCCCCAGGTAGGACTGGGGGCAGCCGCGCGGCGCGACAACGTGCGGGATGCCTTCGCCTGCCGGGGCAGGGCATCCCTGGGGGGCAAGCGCATCCTGCTGATAGACGACGTATGCACCACGGGTGCCACGATGGAAGCCTGCGCCGCTGCCCTGTACCAGACTGGCGTCGCGGCAGTCTGGGGACTGACGCTGGCACGGGAGCGATTCGCGATGGATAGAGACTAGGGCACACTACGACAGCGTATCACGCTGGGGACATACAGGCACGTGAGATTGGGCAATCCGCTCCGCGAAAGGGACGAAAGGCAGAGCGGCGCCTGCGCATAATTGCCGATCTACGTTCGACTATGCGCGGGCCACTTGTCCCCAACCCGTTACGCTCGCCTCGAGCTCTTGCATTTTGGCCACCCAGTGTGTTATAATCAGGGCCGCAAGGGTGCGGGCGGTTAGCTCAGGTGGCTAGAGCGCGTCGTTGACATCGACGAGGTCAGAGGTTCGAATCCTCTATCGCCCACCAGGCCACATGGCGAGGTCACCCCGATGCAATCGGGGTATCGCCCACCACAAGGATAGCACGCAGGCAAACGTAGACGGAGACCAGACAACGCAGTTGAAGGCTCCTGTTCGAGGCTTGGGCAGTCCTCGGCGTTGGTCTCCGTTCATCTACGAGACACAGGCGACGAGCAGGACGAGTATCCGGGAACCAGCCTCCAGAGAGACGCGGACGCACGCGGCTGAGATCCCCGTCAGGCAACGCCCCGGAGAAAACCCCCTGGGAGCCTGGGCCAGAACTCCAGAGCGGATAGTATGGCTCCACGGATGCCTCCGTTAGCAGGCGAGAGAGACAGGCCCTTTTGCGGCCCTAATCTGGGTGGAACCACGTGAGGTCACGCGCCTCTCGTCCCATTGTGGACGAGAGGCTTTTCTGTTAGGGAAGGGGCGTCTGAACCACAAAGGATACGAACGGCCTGTTCTTGCCTTTGTGTCCTTCGTGCTGTCTGCGATGCCAACAAGACTGTTCCAAGGCAAGGAGAGGATTCGATGGATGATGATCTAGCACGCATGCGCCATTCCTGTAGCCACGTCATGGCCGATGCCGTGACCCAGCTCTACCCCGGCACTCGCCTGGCCATCGGCCCGGCTATCGAGAATGGCTTCTACTACGACTTCGACCTGCCCCGCCCCATCTCGGCAGACGGTCTCCCTGCCATCGAGGCCAAGATGAGGGAGATCATCGCCCAGGATCTGCCGTTCGTGCGCAGCGAGATCAGCCCCGAGGCTGCCTTGCAGATGTTCAGGGACGAGCCGTACAAAGTGGAGCTGATTCATGGCATTATGGCTGGGCAGGAAGGGGAGGACGGGGAAGCCCCATCGGCAGGGCCATCTGTCGTCATGTCCACCTACCGCCACGGCCAGTTCGTGGACCTGTGCCGCGGCCCTCATGTGGAGAGCACGGGCAAGATCGGCCCCTTCAAGCTGCTCAATGTGGCGGGGGCTTACTGGCGCGGCGACGAGCGCAACAAGATGCTCACGCGCATCTACGGCACGTGCTTCCCCACCCAGCAGCAGCTCGACCAGTACCTCTGGCGGCTGGAAGAGGCCGAGAAGCGCGACCATCGCCGCCTGGGCAAAGAGCTCGACCTCTTCAGCATCCACCAAGACATGGGCGGCGGCCTGGTCCTCTGGCATGCCAAGGGCGGCATGGTGCGCCACCTGGCCGAGGACTTCTGCAAGCGTGAGCACCTGGGCAACGGCTACGATCTCGTCTACTCGCCCCACATCGGCCGCGCCCTGCTCTGGGAGACCAGCGGCCACCTGGACTTCTACCGCGAGAACATGTACTCGGCCATCGCCATAGACGACCAGGAATACTACCTGAAGCCCATGAACTGCCCGTTCCATATCCTGATGTACAAGAACCGTCTGCGCAGCTACCGCGATCTGCCCATGCGTCTGGCCGAGTGGGGCACGGTGTACCGCTACGAACGGGCCGGCGTGCTCCACGGCCTGATGCGGGTGCGGGGCTTCACGCAGGACGATGCCCACATCTTCTGCCGTCCCGACCAGATGAACGAGGAGCTTTCGCGCACGCTGGCCTTCTGCCTGCACATTCTCAGGAGCTTCGGTTTCACGGACTTCAGCGCCTATCTGGCCACGCGGCCGCCGAAGTGCGTGGGCGAACCGGAGCAATGGGATGCGGCGACGGCGGCCCTGAAGGTGGCTTTGGAGCGGGCGAAGCTGCCCTATCACCTGGATGAGGGCGGTGGCGCCTTCTATGGCCCCAAGATTGACCTCAAGATCAACGACGCCATCGGGCGGGAATGGCAGTGTAGCACGATCCAGTTCGACTTCAACCTGCCCAGCCGCTTTGGCCTGACCTACATCGGCGAGGACGGCCAGGAGCACCAGCCCTACATGGTGCACCGGGCCTTGCTGGGATCCATGGAGCGCTTCTTCGGTGTGCTGATCGAGCACTACGCCGGGGCCTTCCCCCTGTGGCTGGCGCCCGTGCAGGCGGTGCTGATCCCCATTGCCGACCGCCACGTGGCCTATGCCCATGAGGTGGCCGCCAAGCTGCAAGCTGCTGGCCTGCGGGTGCAGGTGGACGAGCGCAGCGAGCGCATGCAGCTCAAGATCCGCGAGGCGCAACTGCAGAAGATTCCCTACATGCTGGTGGTGGGGGACAAGGAGCAGGCGGCGGGTGCGGTGGCCGTGCGCCTGCGCACGGAGGAGAACCTGGGACCGATGGGCGTGGACGCCTTTATCGGGCGGGCGCAGAAGCTGGTGGCGAGCCGTGCAGCCGCGGAGCTGTAGATGATCATGCATAACACAGAACGCTGACCAACGCAGGCGAGCGCAGACAAACGCTGACAGGAGCTTTTCTGCGTTCGTCTGCGCCGTGCCAGCGGCCTTCTGCGTTCCACGTCCAGAACCCCTTGACGGGATAGAACAAGCGTGCTTTGGTCTTGGACAAGGCAGGAAGTGCTCTCGATAAGGAGGTCGGCGATGAGAGTAGCGCGTTTGCAGACCGCCGGGGATGCAGCGCGGGCCTATCCCTGCCTGACGGAGGAGCCGCTGCGCTGGCAGGATGGCCTGGAGGATGCCCGGGCCTGGATGGCGCATAACCTGGGCGTGCTAGTGGACGGCTTCCACCTGGAAGACGACAACGGCAATGTGATCGGGCACATGTACTACGGTCTGTCGGGGCGCGGACTGGTGCCCTACCAGGCCGAGGACGGCATTGTCTATGAGTACTGCGAGTGGGTTCAGAGACAGCACCGGGGCAAAGGGTTCATGCGCCTACTGTTCGACACGGCTGTGGAGGAGCTGCGCCGTGCTGGGTACAAGGGCATCCTGGTGGACGCCAGCGAGATCAAAGAATACATGCACCACGAGCACTTCGCCAAGCGCGGCTTCCGCGTGATGCAACAGGCCGGCCCCTGGCAGATGTACTATCCCCTCAACCAGGACAGCGTGCAGGCGGAGCCCCTGGAGGAGCACGTGCCACCTCGGATCAGCGACAAGGTGGAGGTCGTCATGCTGGCCTGCCAGTTCTGCCCGGTCATGGTCTCCACGCAGAAGCAGGTGCGGCGCATCGCCGCCGAGTTCGGCGACCGCGTGCTCGTGCGCGAATTCCCGGGCGACCGGCAGACGCTGCTGGCCTTCGGCCGCGCCGACGGCATCTATGTCAACGGCAAGGCGAAGTGGATCGGGCCAGCCTCGGACGAGGAGATTCGCAAAGGCATTGGCGAGGAGTTGGGGTAAGCAGCAGGAAGTTGATTTCGTACGCGTTCTGGGGTATACTCTCAGCACAGCATAGGGAGATCCAGCAAATCAACGCAGCGCCGCTTGCCTGACCAGATCAGCCTGCCAGCAATCGGCAATGGCTATCGGGGTATACAGTGATGCAGACCGCCGTCGCTCACGGCTTTCGCACCTTCGTCATCATCTGGTTCGGGCAACTGGCCTCGCTCACCGGGTCCGGCCTGACGGGGTTCGCCCTGGGCGTCTGGGTCTATCAGCGCACGGGGTCGGTCACCCAGTTCGCCCTCATCTCCCTCTTCACCGCGCTGCCCGGCATCGTGTTCTCGCCCATCGCCGGCGCACTGGTGGACCGCTGGGATCGGCGCGCGGCCATGATCCTGAGCGACGCGGGGGCCGGGCTATGCTCCCTGAGCATCGCCATCCTGCTCCTGGCAGGCCGCCTGGCCGTCTGGCATATTTACGTCCTGATGGCCATCAGCTCCACCTTCAGTGCCTTCCAGTGGCCAGCCTATTCTGCCGCCACCAGCCTCCTCGTCCCCAAAG
>DAOUCN010000312.1:0-1551 GCA_034431995.1 Chloroflexota bacterium
GTGGAGTGCCCCGATGCATGGGGGCACTCCACGCGCTGAGGAGAGCTAGGGCAGCTTGAGGTCGGCGCCCAGGACGAGACGCAGGTTCGGCCCGCCAGCGGGGAGCGGCTTGACGTTCTCGGCCTGAATGCCAAGCAGGCGAACGAGCAGGTCGCGCGTTACTGGCTTGGTGCCATCGTGGTAGAGAATGGTCTGCCGGTAGGTGTAACGGTCGGCGTCCCCAATGCGCACGACGCGCACCCCCTGGCCTTCCAGGTAGCTCTTGGTGCGGGCGGCAAGGCCGCGCGTCGTGGTTCCATTGAGGATATCGAGGGAAGCCTCTTCGCTCCGCATCGCTTCGGGGATTGACCCCGTGAGGGCTGCTGCCGAAGTAGAGACGGCTACCGGGGGCACGGTAGGGGTGGCGACCACTGCGGGAGCAGCCGGAGGGGAGAAAACGGTTTTGACCAGGGCATGGACGCGGTCCATCTTGGGCAGCAGGACCCGCGCCCCGTCGGGGGTGGTATAGCCGGTGACCATGGTCTCGTCAATGACGGCGTTCTTGACGTTGGCCAGGTCTATCTTGGCGGCCACGCCGGCAAGCGCCAGCATGTCGGTGACGGAGAGATCGGTGCGGAAGGCTCCCCAAATGGTGGGCAGCAAGACAGGCAGGCGCGGTATGATGCCCGCCCGCAGTACCTTGTCGCGCGCGGCCAGCAGAACCTGCTGCTGGCGCCGAGCGCGCGAGAAGTCGCTGGTGGTGTAGCGCGAGCGGCTGTAGTTGAGAGCGGTCTGGCCGTTCATATGCTGCATGCCCTTGCTGAAACTCCAGCCTGTGAAGTAGTCGCGAATGGGCTGTTCGACGTTGACGTCAATGCCGCCAATCGCGTCAATCACCTTGGCGAAGCCGTCGAAGTAGATGGCGACATAGTGATGTATCGGGATGCCCAAGGTCTCCTGCACGGTGCGCATGGCCAGGGCGGGGCCTCCGCCTGGATAGCCATAGTACTCGCCCCATACCCAGGCCGTGTTGATCCTGTTGCGCATGGGCTTCTTCAAGCCTGGTATGGTCACGTACAGGTCTCGCGGAATGGAGAGCATGGCCGCCGAGTTCGTGGCGGTGTCGAGACTGACGACGATCATCGTATCGGAGCGGCGGAAACGCCCCTGGCTGGCTGTCCCGTCCAGCCCCATCAGCAAGAAGTTGACCCGCCCCTGCTGCTCCCAGGTGGGCAGGGGAGGAGGCGATGTGGGCGATGGCGTTGGCGGGACGGCGGTGCTGGTAGGCGTGGCGGTGGCCGAGGGCGCTGGCGCTGGCGCGATGCTGGCAGCGCTCGCGGGTTCCGCTCCGTTGTCCCGTACAAAGCCCAGGGCCTCCAGATCGGCATCGGGGTCCGTGGCGGGTTCGGCCAGTAACTGCTGGATGACCTCGGCGATGGTCTTGGCATCGGCCCGGGTGTCCGGAGCCACGATGCCCAGGGCGAAGTCGGTAGCCTGCATGGCCAGGAAGAGGGCGAGGACAAACACGCTTGCCACGAAGAGCCGATGCAGAATGGGTGTTGACAGGCGGGG
>DAOUCN010000313.1:0-2397 GCA_034431995.1 Chloroflexota bacterium
GCGCGGCCCCCCCCCACTCCTCCCTGCCGGAAGGCGACCGCGTACGTCCTGTAAATTAATGATCTTCCCCGCCTTGCGACCCATGGGCAGAGAGGCTATACTTGCCAGCAACCCATTCTCTCACATCCAGGGAGGGCCGATGCAGCAGTTCAAACGTTCAACGGCCATTGTGGCCGGATGGTTCCTCACCTTGTTTGCGTCGCTCGCCCTCCTGCCGGGCAGCGCCGTTTTCGGCACCGGGGGGATCGCCTCCTCGACATCGGTGCATCTGCCATTGGTGATCCGGCAGCCGTCACAAACCGGATGGCTTGATTATGTCAATTACTACCGGGCCATGGCCGGACTGCCGCCGGTCACCGAGCATACAAGTTGGAGTTACGGCAACACCCTGCACGCGCGTTACATGGTCAAGAACGATATCGTCGAACACGCCGAGGACCCGGGCAATCCGTGGTACACTCCCGAAGGTCTGGCCGCTGCTCAATCGAGCAATCTCGTCGCTCATTATGACGTCAACACCCCCGATGAGTGGGCCATCGATATGTGGATGCAAGGCCCTTTTCACGGGATCGGCGTGATTGACCCCAGATTGCTGCAGGTGGGCTATGGGAGCTATCGCGAGGCCGATGGGGGCCTGCAAATGGGAGCGGGATTGGATGTGCTCCGCGGGCTGGGCAGGCTTCCTGCATCGGTGACCTTCCCCGTGCAATGGCCCGCCGATGGCGCGATAGTGCCCCTGACTGCCCATCGAGGCGAGTACCCCAGTCCGCTCACCAGTTGCCCGGGTTACGGCAGCCCGAGCGGGCTGCCGATCATCCTGCAACTCGGCCCTGGAGATCGGACGCCCAGCGTTACCGCCTCGGCGTTTCTGCAGGGCAGTACGTCGCTTGCACATTGCGTGTTCGATGAAACCAGTTATGTCAACTCTGATCCCGGGCAACAGGCCCTGGGACGCGCCATTCTCAACTCTCGCGATGCCATCGTCGTGATCCCCCGCAGCCCGCTTGCGCCAGGGACACGCTATACTGTGTCCGTCACCGCGAATGGCGCAACGTACACCTGGTCGTTTACGGTCTCAAGCAGCGCCACGATGGTTGCGGAGTAAGAAGGAGGCAAACCTATGCGCGTCAAGATCGGCACGTCGGCCGATTTTCCCGAGGCGACCCTGGTGGAAGTGACCGGCAAGAACATCAACCTGGTGGCTGCGCGGATCAATGGCAAGATCTACGCGGCCTACGGCCTGTGCCCGCACCTCAACCTGCCCCTGAACCGCAGCCAGCTTGAGGGCAGCACGCTGACATGCTCCTGGCACGGTTCACAGTTTGACCTGACCACCGGCAAGAATCTGGACTGGGTGCGCGGTCTTGGCGGCATGCGCCTCCCCGGCTGGTCGCGCGCCCTGATTGCCCTGGGCAAGGAGCCAACGCCCCTGACTACCTACCCGGTCACCGAGGAGCAGGGTGAAGTGTTTGTGGATGTGTAAGCTCTATGGAGGAGGAGCGCGGGAGGCTGCGCCTGCCCGCGCCCCCTCCACTGTCTACGTCCTTCTTACTTGAAGGTATTTGTCCATGAGAGGACGCATAAACATCGCCCTGGTGAGCAACGATGGAACCCGGCTAAGCCGTCACTTCGGGCGCGCGCGGAGCTACGTGGTAGCAACTATCGAGGATGGGCGCGAAGTGGCCCGTGAGATGCGCGCCAAACCCGCGCATCACGGCCACAGCCACGGGCACAGCCACCCTATCTATGGCCCGGATGAGGCCGGCGAGGGCCAGCATACACACGACCATGACGCCATGCTGGCGCCCATCGCTGACTGTGCGGTCGTCATTGCCAATGGCATCGGCGCGCCAATGAGCCAGCGCGTGCGCCGGGCGGGACTGCAACTCATCTGCACGCCCATCCTCAGCGTGGACGAGGTCATTGCCGCCTATCTGGCCGGGACGCTTGAGGACCATCCGGAGTTGATCCACTAACGTGAACATAGGCTGCTGGGGCAGGGGTGGGGGGAAACCGGGTTTCCCCATGCCCTCACCCGCGGGAGGGTGTGGGAGGGCGCAGCCCTCAAGCAGGAGGATGGGGAAACCTGGTTTCCCCTGGGAGGGTGTGGGAGGGCGGAGCCCTCCCAGGAACAACCTTCAGGCTGATTCTGCCCCTGTGCCAACCGCAGCACCCGTCTCAGCGGGCGCCGCTCCCGGTCGCAAGATGGCCGCGCAGCCCGCGTCACCCGGCGTCTCACTGGCCGGCGCTGCGTAGACCGTTCCACCGCACTGCATGGACAGTACCGCGGCCAGGTTCAGCAGATCGTCGTCGCCGATCTCCTGCGTCGCGTGCAGCGCCATCTCGCCGGTCAGCGGATCGTAGCGTCCCCACTGCTCGCGGTCGAGGGCCACGAAC
>DAOUCN010000314.1:0-19390 GCA_034431995.1 Chloroflexota bacterium
GTCCTACTTCGGCATATCCCTCAGCGCTGCATAGGCAGGTGTGGCCCGCCAGCCCGGGTCCATGATGACAAAGGCAGCCATCTCTGTGCCGGGCGCCACCAAGCGGAAGTTCAGATTCCAGAGGAACATGGGCCCCACCCAGCCCCAGCTCTTGCCCATCTGGTAAGCCCGCACGATCCACTGCGCTCGCGTGCTCTCGTTGTTGTAGGCAGCGTACTCGTAGCCTGGCTCTGGCTTGGCAGATACCGCCCAGCCGAACTCCGTCGGCCAGAGTTGCTTGCGTGAGTCGCCGTACTCCACCATGATGTTGCGATAGTCTTCCATCGTGTTGCGGTAGTAGAAGCTTGGGTGGTTGTTGTGGGAAGGAGCAGACGGCTTCGGCTCCGGGTAGAGGGCATCGGGCGGATTGGCGAACCCGCTGGGATGGATGCCAACTGCGTCACACACGCTCTTCAGCCCTGCATCGTACATCTGGCGCAAGTAGAGACGGTCATCAATGGCGACCACGCCGTCGTTCCACCCCGTCGGTGTCAACGCTCCGGCAACGACCACAGCGTCGGGATCAGCGGCCTTGATGCGCTGGTAGGCGATGCGCAGCAGCTCGACGTACTTCGATGCAGACAGCGTGTGTCCCTTCCACTCGCGGCCAAGGTTCTGTTCGTTCCAGACCTCGTAGGCCTGGACTTTGCCCTTGTAGCGGGTCGCCATGGCGGCGAGGAAGTCGCCGAGGTCGTTGAAGTTGCGTGGCGGGCCGTCGGGGTCGGAGTTGGCCCACTTGGGCGACCTCAGTATGCTGAAGAGCACCTTTATGCCGGCGCCACTGGCGCTGTTGGCCACACGGTCCAGCTCGCCCCAGTTGTAGTTCCCCTTGGACGGCTCGTAGTTGATCCACTCAACTTGCTGCTTAACCCAACCAAAGCCCATGCCAGCAATGGCATTGATGATTGGCCCATGATCGTTGTGGATCATGTGGGCCTGAATGCCGTAGCCGAAGCCATACTTGCCCACGGCGGAGGCAGCAGGCGCAGGTGCGGGTGCCGCCGCAGCCTTGGTCGCCGTTGGCGCTACAACCACTGGCGCAGGCGTAGGCGTTGGGGCGCGGGTCGCCGTGGGCGTGGGAATCGGCGTGGGGGCGATGACTTCTATGGAGAGGCTCTGCGCGGACTTGGCACCGACAACGGCCAGGGGAGCCGGCAGGGCCGCAGACAGGGTATACTGACCCGGCTCCTTGGGCGCTTGCCACGTCATCTCGGTAGCCGACATGCCTGATGACATCTGGCCGCCGGAGACCAGCCAGTTGATGCGCATCTGCGCGTCGTCTGGCTCAGTCGGCGTGACCTGGCCGGTCGCTACGTACGCACGCAGAGCATCCCAGATGCCGGGATCCACGCGCTGACTGGACGGGTCACGCAGGACGACCCCCTTGGCAGCGTAGCGAGAGGTGGCTGCCAGCAGGTGGCTCAGGCTGGCCGCGTTCTGTAGCCAGACCGTGCCGACGCCGCCATTGTCCTTGAAGGCGAAACGATACTGCTTGGCATTGCTATCCCAGAAGAAGGCTGTGGCCGTGTCGCCAACGGTGAGATACGTTAGGCGCACGGTGACCTTGCCCTCGCCGGCCACCACGGGCTGCGGCGCGTCGGCACGTTCGATGGCGACGGCCATGGCCAATGCCTCGCTGTACGAGATGGCCCGCAGCCCCTTTGAGCTGACCACGTTGGTTGACGTGGCCAGGGCTGGCTGCAACTTCTGCCGGCTAACCTGCGTGGTGGCGAATTGGAGCGTGCGACTGAGCGACGACAACTGGTCACCGGCATCGGCGGCGACCAGAACGCGCACGGTGTCGGCCACGCGTCCGATGGACACCCAGTCGTAGCCCCCAGTATCCCACGCAAATTCGGGGCGGGGATCGTCGGAAATGCGCTGGGGGCTTTCCAGTGTGACGACAAGGAGCTTGCGGCGGTTGTGGAGTTCGGTGGCCAACTCACTCAGGAAAGCGAGGAAGTTCGATTGGTCTTCCAGGGTTGCCGGCAGACGGCGGTAATCAATGTTGACGCCGGCGTAGAGAGGCTTGTCGGCCAGGGCGGCCAGGTTGGCGATATGGGCGCGCCGCAGTCCCCTGTTCTGCAGGATGTTGGAGATCAGGTCGCCGTCCCACCTGTCGCCGGCCAGATTCTGCACCGTGGGCACCGTCTGATAGCGTGCGCCCTTGAGCGGCGGCAGGTCGTCGAGGCTGCCACGGAGCGAGCCATCGGCATCAACCCACAGGCCCTGTTGGCTTACCTCGCTGACCACATCCGCAGATGCCTCTGGCAAGGACTCGCTGGGCGAGAGAGTGGCGGCAACGGTGGTCCGGGGCGCGGACACAACGAAGAGAGCGACGGCCTGGGGCAGTGATGGCAACGTCGTATAGATGAGATCATCATCGTCTACCACAATTGTGGGCTGCCATATCCATTCGGAGCCGTTCCACGCATAGAGGTCCACGCGGGTGAGTTCTTCATCCCTGACCCCTGTGGGTATGCGCATAGAGAAGCGGACATCGCTGGCCTGGCGGCCCCGCGTGTCGAGGGCGTAGACGGCGCTGCGCAGGCTCAGCCGAGGCGGGATCGTTGTTGCTTCCTTCAGGTCGGGCGGCGCCTTGGCGGCGAAGTCGGCCACGGGGAGGATGGTAACTCTGACCGGCAGCGGCGAGAGCACACCCTCCGGAGGGATGGCGAACTCACTGCCATCGGCCAGGGTGACGTGTCCTCCCTCTTTGCCGATCTGCTGGTAGCCCGCCTCGGAGATGCGGGCGGCCAGGGACACGGGCGGCGCCAAGAGCACAGCAAGCAGCAGGACAGCGATCAGGAGGATGCTCAGCGCTGCGGCCAGCCCCCCAGTTGGACGCACGAGGCTGTCGAGAAAGTGAACCAGGCGCGGCGGCGGCAACGATTCGTCCGAAACCATGCCAGTGTTCGGCTGCACAGAGTGGCTCCTTTCTGATGATGTGCAAAGACGTGGGATTCCTACGACTGGTGGGCTACGGCTGCTGGCGGTCGCCCAGGGTGGCCTCCAAGGCGAGGTCCTGACCCGACCGATTGACGAGGAGCTTCACCTTGTCCCCGGGACGATACCGCATAAGGATGTTGAGGTACGGGTGATTCTCGTCTACCTCCTGATCACCGATCTTCAGGATGACGTCGCCGGGCTGGAGACCGGCCTGAGCAGCCGCGCTGCGGGCTGCCACATCTGTGACCAGAATGCCCTTGCTTACACTCAGACCGTAGTACGAGGCCATCTGCGGCGTCACGCTCTGGTAGCTAATCCCCAGGTAGGGCCGGGGGACCCGCCCGCTGCGGATGATCTCCTGTGCCACTTCCTTCACTGTGTTGGCGGGGATGGCGAAACCGAGACCCTCGGCGACGACACCGGAGCCGCTGCGGCCCACAATAGCCGTATTGATGCCAACGACCTGTCCGTTGATGTTGACGAGAGGACCGCCCGAATTGCCCTGGTTGATGGCGGCGTCGGTCTGGATGAGATTCTCCAACAGGAAGGCGTCTTCAGTCTCCAGGCTGCGCCCCAACCCACTCACCACGCCCACGGTGACAGTGTTGCGGAAATCGCCGAGGGCAGAGCCAATGGCGACCACGAGCTGGCCCGGAGTGAGGGACGACGAATCTCCCAGTTCCGCAAAGGGCAGGCCCTCGGCAGCAATGCGGATCACGGCCAGATCGGTGAACTCGTCTGTGCCGACAAGCGTGGCATCCTTGCGCTCGCCGCTCGCTAGCAGCACGCTCAGTGTTTGCGCTCCTTCCACCACGTGGTTGTTGGTCACAGCGTAACCGTCTCTGGTGATGAGTACGCCAGTGCCGCGCGCTTCTGGCTGGGTAATGCGGCCGAAGACTGTCCGCCGGGGCGGAAGCTGGGTAATCACGGTGACAACTGCAGGCCCCACCTGCCCCACGGCTTCAATGATCGCCGATTCCTGCGTCTTGATCTGAGTCTGCGGTGTGGGGTGCGCGGCGAGCGTGGGGGCAGGCAGCACTGGCGTCGCTGCGGCCGCGAAGGACGTGGGCGTTCGCGTCGGCGTGGAGGCGAGCACGGTCGGCGTAGCAGTCACGGTCGAGACGGGAATGGTTGGCGTTGCCGTCGGCACTACACGCGACGGTGTTGGCTCACCGGCTGTCCCTCGCAGGAGCAAGAAGAGACCCGCGCCCGCCAGGCCGCCGCCGAGAACTCCGAACACAAAGGCTACCACAATGACGCCAACGAGGAACCAGCAGCTAAGGGATCTACCCTGAGTCATCCTCACCTATGGACAGAGGTTGATGCGTACGCCGGCACGGGGCAGCGCCCGTGCCCTTTTCACTGGCCTGGATTATACATGAGTGAGTGTCTCATTGTCAAGGCAGGCCACAGGGGAGACTATCTGAGGCGCTAGGCAGGCAATATCCTCAGGTTCATGGGGGGAGGCCAGGGGGCACAACGAAGGCATCTCTGCGATAGGCTACAAGCGCTGCCTCATCGCACAGACCGCTCTTCAGCATGACAGCCTGCCTCACGTTGCGCAGGCCCTTTAGGCGACGGTGTGAGGGTGTTGAACCACATCGTTCGCCTTGACACCGTTTCGGTGGCAAGCTATAATACCGTCCGTTGCGGACGGTTACCATGAAAGCGACAGACAGACTGGACGACATCGAAAGAAGATACGATCAGCTCCTGGAGTTGATGGCTCAGCCGGATGTGGCCACGAACCCCGATCTCCTGGCGCGCTATGCGCGGGAGCAGACCGAGCTCGAACCGGTCGTGCTCACCCATCGCGCTCTGCGCCAGACGGAACAAGCCATAGCTGGAACCGAAGTGCTCCTTTCGGACGGCGATGCGGAAATGCGGGAGATGGCGCGCCAAGAGCTACACGCTCTCCAAGCTCGCCGCGACGTGCTGAGGGGCCAACTCAACACTCTCCTGCTGCCCAGAGACCCCCACGACGAGGGTAACGTCATCATGGAGATCCGCGCGGCGGAGGGCGGCGAGGAAGCAGCGCTCTTCGCCGCTGACCTCTTTCGTATGTACTCCCGCTATGCAGAGAGCCGGGGCTGGAAGGTAGACGTGGTCAGCACCAGCGAAACCGGCTTGGGTGGCCTCAAGGAGATTGTCTTCGAAGTGCGAGGGAAAGGAGCCTATTCGCGACTCAAGTACGAGAGTGGGGGGCATCGCGTCCAGCGCATTCCCGTGACCGAGGCCAGCGGGCGCATCCACACGTCCCTGGCCACCGTGGCTGTGCTGCCTGAGGTAGAGGAGGTCGAGGTGAACGTCAATCCCGACGACCTGCGCATTGACGTCTACCGAGCAGCGGGGCACGGCGGCCAGAATGTGCAGAAGACCTCGACGGCTGTGCGGATTACCCATCTGCCAACGGGAATCGTGGTCGCGTGCCAGGACGAGAGGAGCCAGATACAGAACAAGGTCAAGGCAATGGCCGTGCTCCGGGCGCGCCTCTATGCCCTCGAGCAGGAACGCATCGAGAGCGAGGTGACCGCGACGCGCCGGACCCAGGTGGGCAGCGGCGAACGGGGCGGCAAGATTCGGACCTACAACTTCCCTCAAGACCGGGTGACCGATCACCGCATTGGCCTTACGGTGCACAACCTGCCGGCCGTGCTCGAAGGTGCTCTCGATCCTATCATCGAGGCCGTGGCCGTGGCGGATCATGCAGAGAAGCTCAAAACCGCCGGCCTACAGCCGTGACAAAGGAGTCTTCACACTTGCCGTCGCATCGCTCCATGACACCGATTCGCTTTCTGCCTGAGCAGATCGCCGGCCTGCGCGAACTGGCGTACAATCTATGGTGGAGTTGGCATCCTGAAGCCCAGGCACTCTTTTCCCGCATAGACCCGGACCTGTGGGAACAGGCATACCACAACCCTGTGCGTTTCCTGCGGGATGTCTCGCGCAGCAGGCTCGAGGCCGCGCTGCAACCGTCCTATCTGGCTGACTACGAGCGGGTGATGGCAGACTTCTGCGCCTACATGGATGGCGAGGAGACATGGTATGCGCGCACCTATGGGCATGGCCACGATCGCGTCATTGCTTACTTCACTCCCGAATTCGGACTTCACGAGTCCTTGCCCATCTACTCCGGTGGTCTGGGCATTCTGTCCGGTGATCACTGTAAGGAAGCCAGCGACCTAGGCGTTCCCCTGGTCGGTGTTGGTTTTCTCTATCCACAGGGCTACTTTTTGCAGCGTATCAGCCCTGACGGCAGCCAGGAGGCGATCTACAGCAAGATCAGCTTTCCTGATGTGCCTGCCCTGTGTGCCCTGGGCTCAGACGGGAAGCCGGTGATGATTCGCGTCGACCTGGCCGGGCAGGCTGTGCACGCCATGGTGTGGCGCATCCAGGTTGGCCGTGTGCCGATCTTTCTGATGGATACCGATGTGGAGTTGAACGCGCCCCAGCACCGAGAGCTCTTCGCTCGCCTATATGGAGGCGACCAGGAGATGCGCATCGTGCAAGAGATCATGCTGGGGATCGGCGGCGTGCGCACCCTGCGGGCCGTGGGGGTTGATCCAGCCGTGTGGCACATGAATGAGGGGCATGCCGCCTTCATGACCCTGGAGCGGCTGCGCGAGCTGGTCAGAGCAGGGGTCGAGCCGTCGCAGGCCCGGGAGCAGGTGCGCCGCACCACCGTTTTCACAACGCATACCCCCGTGCCAGCGGGCAACGACGCCTTTGCCTATGAATTGGTTGAGAAGTACTTCTCGCAGCAGTGGCACGACTTCGGCATGAGCCGGGACGAGTTCTTTGGCCTTGCCCGGGAGGACCTGCCCTATGGGCCGCGCTTCAGCATGACCGTTCTTGCCCTGCGTATGGCGGGCCTTGCCAACGGAGTCAGCCGCATCCATGGCAGTGTGTCACGCTCACTGTGGAGCTTTGTATGGCCTGATCGGCCGCTTGCCGAGATCCCCATCGGCCACATCACCAACGGCGTTCACACCGCGACGTGGCTGGCGCCGGAGATGGGCGAGCTGTATGACAGGTATCTGCCCACTGGCTGGCGCGATGCTTTGGACGAGCCAGGCACATGGGACAGCGTGCTTGCCATTCCGGACGAGGAGCTATGGCGTGTCCGCGGCCAGCTCAAGGCCAAGTTGCTCCGCTTGGTGCGCGAGCGTGTGGGACACCGATGGCTGCGCCTGGGTGCGCCCCCCAGCCGCCTGGCAGAGGTGGAGCGGCTGCTTGACGCGGACACCCTGACCATCGGCTTCGCGCGACGGTTTGCCACCTACAAGCGCGCTACCCTGCTGTTCCGAGACATGGATCGCCTGCACCGTCTGCTCAATCGGCTCGACCAACCAGTGCAGTTGATCTTCGCAGGCAAGGCCCATCCGAACGACGAGCCGGGCAAGCACTTCATCCGGGAGATATACCGCTTAGCAGAACTGGACGGTCTGCGCGGGCGCGTCGTATTCCTGGAGGAGTACGACATGTGCATGGCGCGGCATCTGGTGCAAGGCGTGGACTTGTGGCTCAACAACCCGCGTCGCCCCAACGAAGCCAGCGGCACCAGTGGCCAGAAGGCGGCCCTCAATGGGGTGCCCAGCGCAAGCGTCCTGGACGGCTGGTGGCCGGAGGCGTTCAATGGCAGGAACGGATGGGGGATTGCCAGTTCTGACAGCTCTGGCCATGACCATGATGCACAAGACGAAGCCGATAGTAGGGCGCTCTATGATGTGCTAGAACATGAGGTGATTCCGCTCTACTATGAACGGGGCAGCGACGGCATTCCCCATGGCTGGCTGGCAGTCGTCAAGGAGGCTATCCGGACGGTAGCGCCCGCGTTCAATACGCGGCGGATGCTGAAGGAGTATCTGCAACAGATGTATTGCCTGCAGCCAGAGCCTATGGCGCGGTAATCTCCACCGCGCCATCTCTCGGGCGAACGCCGCAAGCAAACTGCCACACTACATGTCACGACTGCGTTCGCGGGCGCGTGCAGCTTGGCTGTTGGCTGCGTGGGACTCGGTACTCCTCAAGCGCAGGATGGTTGCTCCGGCAAGAAGGCCGAGGATGGCGGTCACGGCAATCACGCCGTCCATGCCTCGCCAGTCGGCAAAAGGCCCGCCTACCGTCGCTCCGCAGAACTGGCCAACGCCGAGGAATACGGAATACAGCCCCATGATAGCGCCGCGGTCGGCGGCGTAGTCCTCTGTGATGTCGGCCAGATAGGCCAGGGCGGCCGGGGTGAAACCGCTCTGTACCACGAGACCAACCAGGAAGACGCACGCCAGAGGCACGACCAGGGGATGGGAGAGGGCGGGCAGCCGGTTCAGGGTCCATAGCGATGCTACCGCGACGAGCAGACCGCCGGTTCCGGCCAGCATGACCGATGTCTTGCACAGCCGCCCCAGCACGATGCCCCAGGCGAGGATGCCCAGGGCGAAGACAATAGCGTAGGCAGCGAAGAGAGCGCCAGCCTGCCCCGCGGAGAAGCCGCCCGTCAGGAGCTGGGTCGGGAAATCCCGAGAGCGCGTCAACTGCCTGGCCACGTGATTGAGCCACACCCCAAGCACGGCATTGATGGCCAGCCAGGCTGGAACGAAGCGCAAGACGCGACCCGCCGTGGCCAACCGCCAGTAGCGCAGCCATGTGGCGCGGATAGCCTCGACGCCCCTGGAGATGGACGTGCCGCCAGGCTGATGGAACTCGACTTCGTGCAGTCCCCAGGCAAAGATGACCAGGCTGAGGAGGTAGATCAGCCCGTCCAGGGCAAAGGCGGGGCTGGTCAGGTGAAGAAAGCCGAGGGTCTGGGGCTTGCCGAATGAATCCCACATCCTGCCGCCAAGCCACAGGCCGGCAGCCATGCCGCCGATGGTGGCCACCTCGAACATCCCGACGACCCTCCCGCGCAAGGACGCAGAGCCAGAGGTGGCGGCAGAGATGTAGCCCAGCGTCGAAGGGGCGTTGCTCGCCGTGGACAGCCCCTCCAGCAGACGGGTAATCAGAAGGAGCCAGACCACCGTGGTCATGGAGGTCATCTGTACTGCTACAAAGCCAAACAGCGGCCCAAGGATGATGAAGAGCTTGCGGCCCCGGCGGTCGCTCCAGGCCCCGAAGGCGGGTGCTCCGATCAGCTCGGCAGCAAAGAACGCGCCGATGATGAGGCCGCCGACGGTGTTGGAGATGGGATACACGTTCTGGTGGATGTACTCGAAGTAGAACTGAATCATGACGCCCATGGCTGCGGCAGCAGAGCGGAGGACGAAGCTCCCCGCCAGACAGGCCATGAGGGAGCGATCCAGGCCGAAGATGTCCTGGGAGCGAGGGGCCGCGATGTGGGTCATAGTGACCTCCCGCGGCGATTATATCATGGCGCTGCCGCGCTGGCAACACAGTCGGGACACGGACGATGACAGAAGCAGAGGTGCCCCGGGTGGCTCTTGCGTACCTGGGATGCAAGGTCAACCAGGCGGAGATCGAAGAACTGGGCGAGCAGTTCCGTCAAGCGGGGTTCGTCGTTGTGCCGCCGCATGATGGCGCCGACGCGGTTATCGTCAACACCTGCACGATCACTCACGTAGCGGACCACAAGGCGCGCCTGCTGATCCGCCAGGCGGCGCGGCGGAGGCCAGGTGCGCTGATCGTGGCAACGGGCTGTTATGCGACGGTGAATGCCCAGGCCGTGGCCGCGATCGAGGGTGTGGACCTCGTTGTGGGCAACTCCGACAAGGCGAGACTGGTCGAGCTTGTGGCTGCCAGATTGGGCAGCGTTCCTGTGGCTGGCATTCCTTCTGGGCCTGCCGCATCTCCGCTTGCCCGCACCCGTACCATGCTCAAGGTGCAGGACGGGTGCGCGGCTCATTGCACCTACTGCATCGTGCCCAGGGCACGTGGGCCCGTGAGGAGTGTGCCGCTTGCATCAGTTGTGGAGGCGGTACGCCGGCGCGTCTCTCAAGGGTACAAGGAAGTGGTACTGACCGGCGTCGCCCTGGGCAGCTACGGAACCGATTGGGCGCCGACGGCGAGAGGTGGCTGTAATTGCACGGCTTTGACCAGGCTTGTGGGGGCCATTCTGAAGGAGACGGACGTAAAGCGCCTGCGCCTCTCTTCCGTTGAGCCGGAAAACCTTGACCCGGCCGTGTTTGCGCTGTGGGCCAACCCTCGCTTCGCCCGCCATCTGCACCTTCCCTTGCAGAGCGGCTGCGATGCGACGCTCAGGCGTATGGGCAGACGCTACCGGACAGCGGTATACGCCGAGCTGGTTCAATGGGCGCGAGCCGCTGCACCGGACATCGCCATCACGACTGACGTGATCGTTGGCTTCCCTGGCGAGAGCGAGGCCGAGTTCAGGGAGAGCTACGACTTCGCGGCGGCGATGACGTTTGCCAAGATCCATGTCTTCCGCTTCTCCGCTCGTCAAGGTACGCCAGCAGCGCGGCTACCTGGCCAGATCGCGGAGCAGGTGAAGAAAGAGCGAGCCAGCGCTATGCTTGAGCTGTCGGATCAGGCGGGCCGGGCCTTCCGCAGGCGGTTCGTGGGCACTGTGCGTCCCGTGTTGTGGGAGGACAAGCGGGAGACAGTCAGCGGGAAGGAAGGCGGGGCAGCGCGTCTTTGGACCGGTCTCACGGACAACTACGTCCGAGTGTACGCGCAATGCAGCGAAAACATGCGTAACCGTCTCGTCCCTGTGTTCCTGGAGGGCGAGGCGACCGATGGGCTGGTGGGTAGAGCGTTGCACGACACAACGGCCGATGAGAGGGGGAGTGCGTGACGATCAGACCGTTCCTGGATCCGGTGGCTTTCCACATAGGCCAGTGGCCAATCCACTGGTATGGTTTCATCCTGTCTTTCAGCATCGTCGTGGGTGTCTACTGGGCCGCGCTGCAGGCGGAGTACCTCGGCGAGAATAGCGAGCACGTATGGAATGCCTCGCTGATGGTGGTGGTCTGCGGGGTCACTGGCGCGCGGCTGTATCACGTCGTGCATGAATGGGAGGCGCTCTACAAGGACAACCCGCTGGCCGTGTTCTACCTTTGGTATGGCGGCCTGGCCATCTACGGCGCGCTGGCGGGAGGAGTCCTGGCTCTCGCCGTGTACTGCCTGAGCAACAAGCTCAGCCTGCTCCACTGGCTCGACATCGCTGCACCTGGCATCAGCCTTGCGCAGGCGATTGGGCGCTGGGGCAACTACTTCAACCAGGAGCTCTATGGAACGCCCACCGACGGGCCGCTGGCCGTCTACATCGAACCGCAGTATCGTGTGCCTGGCTACGAGGGCTACGAACGATTTCACCCCCTGTTTCTGTACGAATCGCTGTGGAACTTGCTGGTCTTTGGTGTGTTGCTCTATCTCAGCCGGCGCGCCCGGCTGCGCCTCCTCACGGGAGACGTGTTCCTCCTCTACCTGACGCTGTACTCAATAGGCCGCGTCGTGCTGGAGGCCGTCAAGATCGGGGATGTGTGGACGATTGCAGGCATCCGCACGGCCCAGCTCATCGGGGGGGTGCTGATCGTGGCGTGTGGAGTCCTACTGGCGTATCGTCATCGCACAAGAAGATCTGCTACGACGTGAGACGGGAGTGTGGCTATGGCATCCCGCGAAGAGATCAAGCTGACTGCGCTGGCCAGTTGCGCCGGTTGAGCGGCCAAAATGGGCCCTGGCGCCCTGGCGCAGGTTCTGCGCTCTGTCAAGCAGTACGATCACCCGAATCTGATCGCCGGTCTCAATCCGGCAGATGACGCCGCGGTCTACCGCCTGCGCCGGCGAGAGGCCCTGGTGCAGACGGTGGACTTCTTCCCGCCGGTGGTGGACGATCCCTATACCTTCGGTGCGGTGGCCGCTGCCAACGCCATGAGCGACATTTTTGCCATGGGCGGCCGCGTCCTACTGGCAGTCAACATCGCTGCCTTTCCAGACGACCTGCCGCTAGACGTACTGGCGGCGATTATGCAGGGCGGGGCCGACAAGGTCAGGGAGGCTGGGGGAATAGTGGCTGGGGGACACACAGTAACCGACCGAGAGCCGAAGTATGGGCTGTGCGTGACGGGGCTGGTGGATCCTCGGCGCGTGCTCAGCAAAGGCGGCGCCCGGCCAGGGGACATCCTTGCCCTCAGCAAGCCCCTAGGGACCGGCGTCATCACTACCGCGCACCGGGGCAGAGCTGTGCGGGATGAGCATCTAGCGGCCGCAATAGACAGCATGCTTGCGCTGAATGATGTGGTAGCGCGAGTGGCGGTGAGTCTGGGCGTCAGGGCTGCCACTGACATCACAGGCTTTGGCCTGCTGGGCCACGCCTGGGAGATGTGCGAGGCCAGCGGCGTGGGCATGGAGATCGACGCCAGCGCGGTGCCGCTGCTGCCGGGCGCCGGGCTGTACGCCGAAGCGGGGTGGCTGCCCGGAGGGAAGGACAGGAATGAGCAGTACCTGCTGGCACGCGCCGGAAGCGAAGCCCCGCGTGTGACGGTGTCGCCTGCCGTTCTACCGACACTCAGAGACCTGCTGCTCGATCCCGAAACCTCGGGTGGGTTGCTGGTAGCCGTTCCGGCGCGGCGGATGAAGAGGTTCGCTGCCCTGTGTGCCGATGCGGGGCGGGCCATCTGGCCAATCGGCGAGGTGGTGGCTGGCGGAGAGCTTACCGTCCGCTGAGACTGGGACCGGCGGCCGGGCTTGTGAAGGGCGTAACAATGTTGACTTTGGCCTGTGGCGTCGCGTAGAATAGGGAGTGAAGCCAGGCAGCGGTTGTGCGCTTTTGCACGCCGTGATGCGCATATGTGTTTCCGGGCCGCACACTATGACAAGGAGGTCAAGCGTGAAAGAGGTCGTCCTCGCGGCTGGCGTCCGAACCCCGATCGGCAACTTCGGTGGTGCCTTCAAGGAAGTCCCTGCACAGGAATTGGCACGCGTCGTCATGGTAGAATCCATGCGGCGCGCCAATCTTGATCCTAAGGCCCTCGACGAAGTGATCTTTGGCTGTATCGCGCAGCCGTCGGAAGCCGCCAACATCGCCCGTGTGTCCGCCCTCATGGCAGGCGTCCCCGTTGACATCCCCGCTTTCACTGTCCAACGCAACTGCGCCTCTGGGGTGCAGTCTATCACGTCCGCGTATCAGGCCATTCAAGCAGGGGACGGAGAGCTGTATCTCTGCGGGGGCGTCGAGAGTATGAGTTGCATCCCGTACGTGTCCAAGGGCGCGCGCTGGGGACTTCGCCTGCGGCACAGCCAATTCACCGATGCCCTGTGGGAGGGCCTGACTGACCCCATCTGCAACCAGATCATGGGGCGCACGGCGGAGAATGTGGCTGAAAGGTACGGCATCACCCGCCAGGAACAAGACGAGTTCGCTGTCAACAGCCACCGCAAAGCATTCATGGCGTCGCGCAGCGGCCGCTTCAAGGACGAAATCGTACCGGTCACTGTGGAGAAGAAGGTCGCGGGCCGGGACCCCGTAAAGGAAGAGATCGTGCAGGACGAGACAATTAACCCGAGCCTGACGGTGCAGCGGGCCGCTCTGTATCCCGCCGTGTTCAAGGAGGGCGGCACCGTCACCCCGGCTAATTCGTGCAGCATCTCTGACGGTGCTGCTGCTATCGTGGTCGCCACGGAGGAGCGCGCCAAGCAGTTGGGGCTGGAGATCATGGGGTATATTCGAGGTTATGGCTATGGAGCGGTGCCACCGGAGGTCATGGGCATTGGGCCCACCGTCGCCGTGCCACGGGCTCTGAAGAAGGCAGGGCTCAAGCTCGAGGACATGGACCTCATTGAGTTGAACGAGGCATTCGCCGCTCAGAGCCTGGCCGTGGGAAAAATCCTGGCCGACCAGGGATGGGACTGGAACAAGGTGAACCCCAACGGCGGCGCCATTGCCCTTGGGCACCCGGTGGGGGCGTCGGGCTGTCGCATCCTGGTCACGCTGCTCTACGAGATGAGGAAACGGAGTGCCCGTTTTGGCCTGGCCACCATGTGCGTCGGCGGTGGTCAAGGCGGCGCGATCGTCGTAGAAAGGAAGTAGCCTGTGCCGAAGGTCAAGGAACCTGTGGTCGTTTGGAACGTCAATACTGAGGAGATTGACCGGCTGGGTCAAGAAATCTTCAGACGAGTCGGGCCGACCCTGGAAGCGGAGCACACAGGCAGGTACATCGCCATTGAGCCCTACAGTGGGGAGTTCTTCATCGCCGACAGAGGAATAGAGGCCATTCTGGCAGGACGCGCAAAACACCCGGGCAGGGTATTCTTCCTTGGCCGAATCGGCTTTCGAACCGCGGTCACACACAAGGGCATGCTGAGTTCATGAAAGGGTATTTTGACAGCGGCGGGCGTCCTCGTCTCACGGTGACGGTGCGCGGCAGGCGGCAAACCGCTGAGCTTGATGCCCTCATAGACACCGGGTTCAATGGCGATCTCACCCTGCCGATTGGCC
Source organism: Chloroflexota bacterium (assembly GCA_034431995.1). Lineage (GTDB taxonomy): Bacteria > Chloroflexota > DTOL01 > DTOL01 > DAOUCN01 > DAOUCN01. The sequence continues at coordinate 14,399 of DAOUCN010000314.1, forward strand.
TTGCCGTGGAGCTAGGGCTTGAGCTTGTGTCGCGCAGGCAGGTTGAGCTCGCAGATGGGAGCATCAGGAGCGAACTGGTGTTCGTCGGAACAGCGGTTCTTGATGGCAGATCACAGCTCGCGATGATCGGACTAACCGACGGGCTGGACGCGCTTGTCGGAACCGGGCTGCTCCGCGACCGTCGTCTGACCATGGATTTCAGGAAGGGGACGATCAGCATAACGTAGGAACTCGAAGCTCAAGGAGGAGCTATGTATATCTTTAAGGCTGGCGTCATGGGCGCGGGGGCCATGGGGGCGGGCATCGCCCAGGTCATCACGTTCTCTGGACTGCCCGTGGTCATCAAGGACATCAACCAGGAGCTGGTGGACAAAGGAATCGAACGGGTGCGGGCGATCTACCAGAGCCGGGTGGATCGCGGGAGAATGGATGCGGGGCAGATGGAAGAGAAGATGGCCCTCTTGACCGGCACCACAAGCTATGATGACTTCCGGGACGTTGACATCGTCATAGAGGCTGTGCCGGAGAAGATGGATCTGAAGAAGCGCATCTTCGCCGAATTGGATGCCATCTGCCCGGAGGGTACCATCTTCGCATCGAATACTTCGGCCCTTTCCATTTCTGCGATGGCTGCGGCCACCAAGCGCCCACACAAAGTCATCGGCATGCACTTCTTCAATCCCGCCAATGTGATGAAGCTCGTGGAGGTCATCCCGGGGCTGGACACGAGCCAAGAGACCATTGACGACGTCGTGATGTTCGCGGAGAGCCTGCGCAAGATACCTGTCGTCGTCCAGGAATGTGCGGGCTTCCTGGTCAACCGCATCCTGATGCCGTTCCTGAATGAAAGCGTGTATGCGCTGCAGGAAGGGGCTGCCACGGCGACCGAGATAGACGAGACCGTCGTGCAGTCTGGGATGCCTATGGGCCCCTTCACCCTGGCCGATTTCCTCGGCCTCGACGTGTGCTGGGACGTGGCCCAGATCCTCTACCAGGAGTACGGTGAGCGCATGCGCCCGGCTGAGCTGCTGGGCGCGGTGGTGAAGGCGGGACGCCTGGGCGAGAAGTCGGGAGCAGGCTTCTACGGCTACGGAGACAACACTGACGAACCGGTCAAGGAGATGATCGAGGAGATCCAAAAGAAGACTGGCGTTGTGGGCACGCCATTCAGCCTGGACCGTCTCTTCCTGCCTCTGCTCAACGAGGCGATCCTGTGCCTGCAGGAGAACATCGCCAGCGTCGGCGACATCAACAAGGCGATGATCGCCGGGACGGGGATGAAGCGGGGCGACCAGATGGTGGGCCCGTTGCAAATCGCCGACGAGATGGGACTGGATGACGTGCTGCAGAAGATGGAGGAGTTTGAGCGGGTCCTTGGTCCGCGTTTCCATCCCGCGCCCTTGCTGAGGCGCAAGGTGCTGGCCGGACACCTGGGAAAGAAGACAGGGAAGGGGTTTAGCGAGTATACGAGCTAGGCGCTTTGCGGGTCAAGCCTGATGATTCCGGGAACCAGGTCGAAGTCGTGGTCGGTGCTGATAATCCGGACGATTCCATGACTCAGCATTGCCGCAGCATGCAGGGCGTCCCGAGGTCTGAGGCCTTTCGAGTGAAGGCGGTTGAAGAGGTCCAGCGACTGCTTGATCTCGGCTTCACCAAGCGGGATCACAGTGGGGTGGTAGTCCAGAAGAGCCTCAGCAAGTTCCGCGCCTTTAGCGGGCAGTCCGATGCTGGTGTAGCGGTACAGCAGTTCTTGCACGATCTCTGCGTCAATTGCGACTGAGATGATGCCAGCCTCAATGCTTGCGAGCACGCACAGGCAAGGCTGTTTCAGTGGGTGCTCTCGGCCGGCGGCGTACATCAGCACGTTGACGTCCAAGAAGTACATATCTGTCATGTCAGTTCTCTATGCCCCTGTTGGGCACAACCGGGCACGAAAACGCGGGTGTGATGTGGACTCCGACGACGCCGTGGTCGGAACCTTGCGCCGAGAGGCCTCGCGCTCCGCATGCGCGTTTTCAACGCAGGCGTCCCTGCTCGATCTCGTCCTCCATCTGCTCCCAGGTGGCAACGGGCAGGCCCATGCCAGCAATGCGAGACGTGATGGGGCCCAGCGCGGTCTCGGTCTCGATGATGAGCTTTCGGTCAATCAAGCGTAGAGTTAGCTTGTCATCGGGTCCAATTCCCAGCGCGTGACGGATGTCTGACGGTAATGGGATACGCCCTTGCTTGTCTATCGTGACTGATCGTTCGAGCATGTCGTTCTCCTCTCAACGCTGGCTCGTATGTACCTATTATACCGGTTCTGCGCGCAGGAAGCAAGAACCAAAAGGAGCATAGGCTATGGCTGAGCGCCAGTTCGTCAAGATGACGGTGGAAGACCGCATCGCTGTCCTGACCATTGACCATCCTCCCGCCAACGCCCTGGACGGGCCGACCCTGACCGATCTGAACAGCGCCCTAGATGAAGTGGCCTCCAGAGATGACGTCAAGGCAGTGATCATCACAGGCGCCGGGCAGTTCGCTTTCTGCGCTGGAGCAGACGTCAACGTCATTGCCACGCTGAAGAGCGCAGAGGAGGCCAAGAGTGTCGTCCTCATGGGGCAGGGCATTCTCAACAAGATCGAGCACATGGGCAAGCCCGTGATTGCCGCCGTCAATGCCGTATGCCTGGGAGGCGGCAACGAGCTGGCGATGGCCTGCCACATCCGCATCTGCTCAGATCGGGCCCGCTTTGGCCAGCCGGAGATCAACCTGGGGATCATTCCGGGCTTCGGTGGCACCCAGCGTCTGCCGCGCCTGGTGGGACAAAGCAAGGCGCTGGAGCTGCTCCTGACGGGTGACATGCTTCCCGCCCAGGAAGCCTATCGCATCGGACTTGTGAACAAGATCGTGCCGGAGGGTGAGGTCGTCAAGGCGGCCAGGGATTTGGCGAAGCGCCTGCTATCCAAAGGCCAAGTTGCCGCGCGACTGATCATGGATGCCGTGGAACGGGGAACGAAAGTGTCTTTGGCGGAGGGGCTGCTGATCGAAGCAGATAACTTCGCGAGGGTAATGGAGACCGCTGACGCGAAGGAAGGGATCACAGCCTTCCTGCAGAAGCGGCAGCCGAAGTTCCAGGACAGGTGAGGACTGGTGTCCTCCCCCAGGTTCTGAGCCGCGGGAGGACACCGGCCCCGGAGATAGGAATGTCGCTCAACCTTGCCGTGTTGCTGAACGAGAGTGCCGTCCGGCATGCGAGGCGCACGGCTGTGATACTCGGCGAAACGCGCTTCACCTACGCCGAGCTCAATTCCGCAGCAAACAAGGTGGCCAACGCCCTTCGTTCCTTGGGCATCCAGCCAGGGGACAAGGTCGCCATGATGGTCCCCAACGTCCCTGAGTTTCCGATCATCTACTACGGCATTCTCAAGCTGGGCGCAACCGTCGTGCCACTGGAGACGATGCTCAAGGGTGGCGAGATTCGCTATCACCTGGCCGACTCCGATGCCGTTGCCCTGTTTTGCTGGGAGGGATATGTCGAGCAAGCGACGAGAGGTTTCCGTCAGGCTGAGACATGCCACCACATGGTCATCGTGAACAGGGAAGGCTCTGACCTGCTGCCTGAAGGAGCGATCTCCTACGGGGCCATGCTCGCTATCGGCTCATCGTCGTTCGAGACCGTGGCAACGATGCCCGACGATACCGCCGTGATCCTCTATACGTCGGGCACAACAGGTCGTCCCAAAGGGGCGGAACTGACCCATTTCAACATGTTCCACAGTGCCGTTTCCCTCGTGGACCGTCTCCTTGGACTCAGACGCGACAGCGTGGGCCTGGCGGTCTTGCCCCTGTTCCATTCCTTCGGTCAGACGTGCCTGATGAATGCCCTCTTCTATGCTGGCGGCACGCTTGCGCTGTCGCCGGACGCTGAAGCCGCGCATGTCCTGGAGGCAATCGCTGCCCATCGCGTTACCTACTTCGCGGCGGCGCCGAGCCATTACCTCCATCTAGCCGAGTTCCCAGATGCCGGCAGCTACGACACGCATAGCCTGGCGGTCTGCATCTCAGGTGGGGCAGCTATGCCGCTGGATGTGCTCAAGGCGTTCGAGAGTCGGTTCAAGGTCAGGATCGTGGAGGGATACGGGCTGTCCGAGACGTCGGCTGTTACCGCGCTGAACCTGCGCCACCGCGGGCGCAAGGCCGGCTCCGTCGGTTTGCCCATCTGGGGCACCGAGATACTGCTGGTCAATGAGGACGGGGATCCTGTCGCGCCTGACGAATCGGGCGAGATCCTGATCCGCGGGCCGAACGTGATGAAGGGGTATTACAAACGGCCCGAGGCCACGGCCGAGGTCTTGCGTCGCGGCTGGTTCCATACTGGTGACATCGGGCGAGTGGATGAGGACGGTTTCCTCTACATCGTGGACCGCAAGAAAGACACGATCGTCCGCAATGGCATGAAGCTGTGGCCCCGTGAGGTGGAAGACGTTCTGGGCAGTCACCCAGCCGTGGCGGAGGCAGCTGTGGTAGGTGTGCCGGACCGCGAATTGGGAGAGGAAGTGAAGGCCTTCGTCGTGCTGAAGCCGGGTGCTCAGGCCACTGCCCAAGAGATCATCGCCTACTGCGAGGAATACCTGGCCTCGTACAAGTATCCGCGCTACATTGAGTTCAGGGACGCGCTACCGAAAGGCCCCACAGGCAAGGTTCTGAAGAAAGAACTGCGGGAGCGGTACTCATGGACTTCGCCCTGACTGATGAACAGCAGATGTTCCTGGACATGTTCCGGGACTTCGCTCAGAACGAGGTTTCTCCTCTAGCGGAGGACCTAGACCGCAGGGAGAGGCCGCCACTGGAGACGCTCCAGAAGGCAGCAGGTCTCGACCTGTTGGGCATACCGTTCCCCGAGGAGTACGGCGGCGTCAATGCGGGCATGCTCATCTATGGCTTGCTGATGGAGGAGCTGGGCAAGGTCTGCCTCTCGACTGCCGTGACCGTCGGCGCCCACTGCGGCAG
>DAOUCN010000315.1:0-8437 GCA_034431995.1 Chloroflexota bacterium
CAGGGCCTTTTCATTGTGTTGTCATTCTGAGCGAGTGCTCCCCAACGAGCGAAGAATCTCAGTCGTGCCGAGCGAGATCCTTCGTCGCTGAAGGGCGCTCCTCAGGATGACAGCGAGAACGAAAAGACCCTGCTTGCGGCTCAGGGCCTGTGCGAGATCGCGGAGGCGCTGAAAGAACCTCCCGCAGATTCGTCCCTGGTGGCCGCTGGGCCCTCGCGAACGGCCTACGCCACGGCAGACCCAGCCTGCGGCAGGGTGGCGACCTGGCGCAGGCCCTGGTTGCTGCTCTGGCTCAGCGTACCCGATTCGTGTCAGGGACAACGATGTGCTTCGTCATCAGGTACCACTCATGGAAGTGCCGGAAGCGGTCGCCAGGCTCTGTGACGAAGCTGAAGCGCACCGCCTGCAGCTTGTCGCTCACCGCAATGGGGAACATCGGATAGTACAGAATGAGTGCCGGCAGCTGGTCAGCAAAGATGTCCTGAAAGCGGGCGTAGAGGGCCTTGCGCTGACTCGGATCGCCCGTGCGCCGAGCGGCCTCGAGAATCTCGTCGGCCCGATGGCTGGCAAAGCCGGTGAAGTTGAGGCCCGTGCCCTCCCTCTGGGACGAGTGCCACATCTCGTAGGGATCAGGGTCGTCAGGAATGCCTGCCCAGCCGAAGAGCACGGCCTCGAAGTATCGGTGCTGCAGGTACTCGTGCACGAGGCCATAGGAGCTTACAACGTGGACTTCGACCCGCGCCCCGATCTGGGCCCAGGCGCCTGCCACGTACTGCGCTGCAGCAACCCGCGTCTCGTCGTCGTTGGTCAGCAACGCGAACTCCAGCTTCACGCCGTCCCGCTCCCGCAGGGAATCGCCGTCCGTGTCCCGCCAGCCAGCCTTGTCCAGTATCGCGCCTGCCCCCTGGGGATCGTAGGGCCACGTGCGGCCACCTGCAGCGTATGCCCATGAAGAAGGCAGGAACGGGCCATCGCCTGGCGTACCCTTCCCTGCCAGGACGGTCTCCACCAGCCCCTTGCGGTCAATGGCCATCAGCAGGGCACGTCGTACCTCGGCGTCGTCCAGGAACGGCAGACTCAGGTTGAACAGAATGACGTCATACTCGGCGCTGGCGCTCCAGTGAACGCGGATGCCTGCTTCCTTCTCCAGCGCCACCGCCTCCTCGATGGATATCCCTGCCACGCCCAGCACCTCGCCCGCTTTCAGCGCGGCAATGGCCGACTGCCGATCGCGATAGAAGCGGAACTCGATCTGGGGGATCATGGGTTTGGCCCCGTAGTAGTCGGGAAAGGCTTCCAGCACAATACGGCCGGCGGTGCGCTGGCGCACCTGGAAAGGCCCGCTGCCCACGGGGTGAGCCTCGAAGGCGTCCTTCCCACTCTCTCCCGTGCCCGCGAGGACATGGGCAGGCAGCAGGCCGAGGGTCGCGTACTGCAAGAAAGGCGCGTATGGCTCAGGCAGACCCAGGTGCACGATGCGCTCGCTGACCTTGTCTACATCCACGCCCTGCCATAGCTGCACGAGCCAGGGCGCAGCGTCGAATTCACCGCTCTGCAGCGCGCCCACCGTGTAGACCACATCGTCCGCCGTGACAGGCGCCCCGTCGTGCCATTTGGCGTCGCTGCGCAACAGGAACGTGAAGTAGCGACCGTCGGCAGAGACCTCCCATTGCTCAGCCAGGTCAGGGGCGATGTGGCCGTTCTCATCACGTGTCACTAGGCCGCTGAAGACAAGGGCAACCACGTCCCTATCGGGCTGGTTCATGGGCGCGGTGAGGGGGTTGAGCGTAAGGTGACGGCCAGCCACGCCCTCGATGTAGACGCCGCCTGCCGCAGGCACGACCACCGTCGTCGTAGCAGGGGAGGGAGTAGGGGGCGGTGTGGGCGTGAGCGCAGGAGTGGGAACAGCAGCAGTGGGCCGCGGGACGCTGGCCACCAGCGAGACTACCACCACCAGGCCAGCCGCTGCCAAGACGACCCGAGCCAGGGCGCGCATCGCTGGTTGTGGCGATTAGGGGGCAGCCAAGCTGGAGGCCGCCAGCAGCGAGATGAGGACGAAAGCCACGGCCAAGATGATCGTGAAGTCGAAAAGCGTCTTCTCTACGCCGCGGCGTGTGCGAAAGATAGAGCTATCGCCACCGAAGATGCCGCCCAAGCCACCGGAGGAGCGCGACTGGAGCAGGACAACCACGGTAATGGCGATGGCGATAATGATCTGTGCAATGCTGATGTACGTTCTCACATAGACCTCCCGTCTGTGCGAGGGGCATTATAGCAGGAACAGCCGGCCCCTGCAAGTATGCCTCAGGTGGCATTGCGTCCGCGCAGCACCTCGAACGGCGTGCGCAGGATGATCTTGAGGTCTAGCCAGATAGACCAGTTCTCGACGTACCAGAGATCGTAGCGCGTGCGCTCCTCGATGGATGTATCGCCTCGTAGGCCGTTGACCTGGGCCCAGCCGGTGATGCCTGCCTTCTCCCGGTGACGTTCCATGTAGCGAGGTATCTCCTGGCGGAACTGCTCCACGAAGGCGGGACGTTCGGGACGCGGCCCCACAATGCTCATGTCTCCCAAGAGCACATTGATGAACTGGGGCATCTCGTCTATGGACAGGCGGCGCAGCATTCGCCCCAGGCGGGTGCGCCGTGGGTCGCTTAGGGTCGCCCAAATGGGGCCTGTCTCGGCTTCAGCATCTGCCCGCATGGAACGGAACTTGACGCACCAGAATGGCTTGCCATCGAGGCCGACCCGCTCCTGCAGGTAGAAGACCGGCCCAGGCGAATCCAGCCTGACCAGCACGGCGACCAGCAGCAGGAGGGGCGACATCAACACCAGGATGATGGAGCTCAGAATGACATCTATCACCCGCTTGAGCGTCAGCCTCCAGCCGCGCAGCCCCACGTCGCGGATGGTCACCAGCGGCACGCCGTTCAGGTCGTTGACACTGACCTCCGACGCCATGATCTGGAACACATCGGGAAACACGCGCACGTTGACCCGGGCCTGCTCGCAGCGGGAAACCAGATCCAGGATCTCTCCGTGGGGCGCGTGAGGGAGGGCGATCAGCACATCGTCCACCCGCTGCTGAAAGAGGACATCCGTCAAGCTCTCGGCGTTGCCCAGGACAGGCACGCCGTCCACTTCTTTCAGGCTCTCATCATTGTCAATGAAGCCCACCACGCGATAGCCGAGCTGCGGCGAGTCCTTGATCGTAGCGTTGAGCCGTCGCCCCACGCTCCCCGCCCCAATGATGAGCACCCGCTGCGTGGCGACCCCGCGCCTGCGCAGGATGCCCACAAAGGCCCGAATCACCAGCCGCGCCGCCGTCACGTAGACAACGGTGAGGGCCCAGGCATAGGGGATCATCAGGCGCGGGAAGTCCAGATTCTTGAGCACAAAGGAAGTGAGGGCCAGAGAGAGCACGGTCCCCAAGGCCGCGCCCACAAACACAGCGTACAGCTCGTCAATGCGCGACGCCCCCGGTCGCACCACATAGAGGCGCATGAAGGCAAAGGCGACGAACATGGCCAGCACCTGCAGTCCCATCATCGGGACATAGGTCTCGAAGGGAGGCACGTGTACCGGCGGCGGGTACTCCGTGCGCAGCCGTAGATGGTACGCCGTGTAGAAAGCCAGGGCGCTGAGCACGGCGTCGGCGATGATCAGAACCAGCGCCACGGCGATGTATCGCTTCTTCATGCCATGTCACCCCCCACGCCGGCGCACCACGTTGAGCGCCAGCGCCAGACCACCACGTACATAGATGCCGAGAACAATGAGCCAGTTGAGCAGAAAGAACGTCCTTGGCGCGAAGTGCTTGCGGTGAAAGATAAGCATCGCCCGATAGAACTCGACGATGGTCTTCACCGGCCGCTGGCGGGACGACTCGCGCTTGTAGTGCAGCACGGTGACCGCCGGATTGTAGTACACCTTCCAGCCCGCCGCTTTCATGCGGTAGGCCCAGTCCAGGTCTTCGCCGTACATGAAATAGGTCTCATCCAGCAGCCCCACCTGTTCCATGGCCTCCCGTCGTACCATCATGCACGCCCCGACCACCGAGTCCACTTCGGCCAGCTCGTTCTCGTCGAGGTACGTGAGATTATAGCGGGCGAAACGCGGGCTGCGCGGGAAGAGCCTGCTCAGGCCGGTCAGGCGGTAGAAGCTGACGGCTGGCGTGGGGAAGCTACGGCGGCAGGCCAGGTCCAGGCTACCGTCGGCCCGCACCAGCTTCGGCCCGCAGGCCCCGACCTCTGGGTGCCCGTCCATGAAAGCCACCAGCTTCGCCAACCCGTCCGGCGGCACTTCTGTGTCGGGGTTGAGTAGCAGGCAATAGCGGCCCTCGGCTATGCGCAGCCCCTGGTTGTTGCCGTTGGCGAAACCGCGATTCTCCGCGCTGCAAACCAGCACGACGGAGGGGAACTCCGCCGCCACCATGTCGGCGCTGCCGTCGGTGGACACGTTGTCCACCACGATGACCTGCAGGCCATACAGCCCCCTGCTGGCCAGCACGGAGCGCAGGCAGGCCCGCAGCAGGTCGCGGGTATTGTAGTTGAGGATCACCACAGACAGATCAGGCAACGATGTCATCATACTTGGCCCCTTGCATAGGGCAGGCGTTGCACGGCCGTCTTGTGAACCGCAAAGAGCGCAGAGAACGCAAAGAGGCCCTCAAAGGCTTTGCGCCCTTTGCGCTCTTTGCGGTTGATGCTCACTCCAGTTCCGCCAGCCACCGCTTCACCCTTTGCGCGTTCGGGTCCTCGATCGCCTGGTAGATGGCCAGGGCCTGCTGCCAGAGCCGCCGCGCCTTGGCTGCCTCGCCCAGGGCGGCGTAGGCCAAACCCATGTTCGCCAGGGCGTTGCCCTCGCCCCGCCGGTCGCCGATCTCCCGGGCAATGGCGAGGTGCTGCTCATGGAACGCGATGGCCTTCCGGCTCTCCCCCAGGGCGGCATAGGCCAGCCCCAGGTTGCCTAGGGCGTTGCCCCCGCCCTGCCGGTCGCCGATCTCCCGGGCAATCGCGAGGTGCTGCTCGTACAAGCCGATGGCCGTGCGGGTCTCCCCCAGAGCCGCGTAGCCTAGCCCCAGGTTGCCCAGGGCGCTCCCCTCGCCCTGCCGGTCGCCGATCTCCCGGGCAATCGCGAGGTGCTGCCCGTAGAAGGCCATGGCCTTGCGGGTCTCCCCTAGGTCGGCGTACGCATTGCCCAGGTTGCCCAGAGCGGCCGCCTCCCTCCGGCGATCCCCGATCTCCCGAGCAATCGCCAGCGCCTGCTCGTAGAAGGCGATGGCCTTCCGGGTCTCCCCCAGGGCGGCGTAGGCATTGCCCAGGTTGCCCAGGGTGTTGCCCTCGCCCCGCCGATCGCCGATCTCCCGGGCAATGGCGAGGTGCTGCTCATACAAGGCGATGGCCTTCTGGGTCTCCCCTAGGTCGGCGTAGGCATTGATCAGATTGCCAATGTGCGTACCTTCGGCTCTCTTGTCGCCAAGCAGGTGCGCGGCCTTTGCCGCTGCCTCGAGCCAGGGAGTCCGGTCGCGCGGCGTCAGGCGCAGGTCCAGGCAATAGATGGAGGCAGCGCCGTAGTCGCTGCACAAGCGCAGGGCGGTGGCCCTCACCCCCTGGGAGAGGGCCGGGGGTGACGGCGTCTCGCTCACCTCCTGGGAGAGGGCAGGGGGTGAGGGCAGCGCTGCGTGCGCCACCGCCCAGGCGTGTCCCGCCCGCACGTGCGGCCACTCCAGGTCGAACAGGCGCAGCCCCATCAGCATGTTCTCTCCGCCCTTCAGGTACAGCTTATCGGCGGCGGCGGCCACCTGCACGTAATAGGCCGCCATGCGCTCCCAGGCCGGGTCGTCGGCGGCCAGCTTCATCGCTACGAACTCGCGCAGCAACGGATGGAGCGACCAGCGGTGTTCGCCCACCTCGGTCAGGAGCGAGGCGCTGGCCAGGCGGTGCAGCAGGGCGTGGGCCGTCTCGTGCTCGCTGTCCAGGACGGCAGCCATGGCCGCCGTATGGAAGCTCGGCCCCTGGTTGAAGACGGCCAGCACGGCGAAGGCGCGCTGCTGCTCCGGCGGCAGGGTGTCCCAGGCCGTGTCGAAGGTAGCAACCAGGCCCTTGGGCAGGCCCGCCTCGTCCAAAGTCTTCATCGCCCCCGCCTTCGTCAACCGCTCGTTAAAGTCGACCAGCCGCCAGCCGTGGCGCTGGGCCATCTCGAGGGCAATGCTCACCGCCAGGGGCAGATAGCCAAGAAGCTCGAAGAGCACCTCAGCCTGAAGTTGCTGGCGGCCAGCTTCGTCCTTGCCCAAGATGCGCTCAGCCAGGGCCGTGGCCTCCTTTGGGCTGAAGCGATCCAGGGGCAGTTGCTCGGCGCCGGCCAGGGCCGGATGGTCTGCATGGCGGCAGGTCAGCAGCACCGCGCTTTGGCCAGCGGGCGGAAACAGGTCCTCGACCCGATGCCCCGGCCGCACGTCGTCGAAGACGAGCAGCGCTACCTTCTGGCTGATCAGGCCGCGCCAGGCGGCGGCTTTGGCTTGGAAGTCGTCACCCGGCAGGTTAGGCACACCGCAGACTGCGGCCATCTGTTCGGGCAGCCTCTCCACACCGGCGTCGCCGCAGTCCGCCCACAGGACGCCGTCGCGGAAACGGGGCGCTACCTGATTGGCCACCACCTTGGCCAGCTCCGTCTTGCCGATGCCCCCCATGCCCACGATGCCGGTGATGGCCACCTTGCGGCCGGGACGCACGGCGCCCAGCAGCCGCTTGATCTCGGCTTCGCGGCCGACGAAGGTGGGTAGGATGCCAGGAGCCTCGCATCCTGGTTTGAGCAAAGGGGGCCCTTCCCGAGGCGGCGGCTTCCACGCCCCGAGAAACTGTAAGGAGGCTTGCACCACCGCGGCCAGAACTGCAATGAATGCTCCCCAGCCACCGAGGACTTGGAACGCCGTGTCCAGCCAGGCGGCATGATCAGGCACAAGAACCGTGTACACCCACAGACCGAAGCCAATGACAAACAGCAGGATGCCCAGCAGCACCCCCAGGATCAGCGCCATCCGTCTGCCAGTCATGAGCCAATCCCTCCTCGTCGGGCGACTGCAAGTCGCAGCAACCACGGCGCGAGGCCTGCCTGCGCAGGCCCACCTAGCCGCCGCAGGGCGGCTTCGCGCCCCCGTAGGTGCAGTTTCCAACTGCCTTTGGCCTTGCCCACCGCAGCCGCCACCACACCCCCACGGGATAGCCCGCCATCTTCGCCACGTCGCCCACGAAGCGTATCACCGGTACCAGGGCGATCGCCTTCAGCCGGTCGGCCGGGCCATAGCTGCGCAGGGCGGGCCAGAGGCGCTGGTAGGGCCGCCAGCAATAGGCCAGGGCCGCCGCGGCCAGCAGCAGCCACAGCACGGGATACCGCACACCCGCCACGAGCGCCAGCGGCGCCGACAGATATGTCGCATAGCGGGTGGCGTGGCGCTTGCGCCACAAGTCGGCCTTGCCGTCGCCCCGCGCATAGCGGTAGTATTGGCGGAAGAACGCCCCCAGGCTGGAGCGCGGGCGGAAGTAGGCGATCGCCGTGGGCGCGAAGGCGAAATGGCAGCCAGCCTTCTTCAAGGCGAAATCGAAGACCAGGTCCTCGCAGTAGTCCAGCCACTCCGGGTAGCCGCCCACCCGTTGCCACGCTTCCTTCGTAAACGCCACTGACCGGCTGGAGGGCAGAAAGCTGTCGGGTTGTACGTCGTCGAGCTGCGGCAGCACCGTGGCCCCCATAGCCGCCTCAAAGGGATTGTGCGGGTCGGGCACAAAGAACCCGCTCACCACGTCCGGCCGCGCAGAATCGCGATCACTCGCCCCGAAGGGCCGACACAGCTCCTCCAGCCACTCGGGCACCAGGCGCACGCCAGCGTCAGTCGTGGCGACGACCTCGCCCGTTGCTGCTCTGATGGCTGCGTTCCGGCCCTGGGAGATGTTCGCTCCAGGAATGGATAGAACCTGGATGGCTGCGCCACGATAGGGGAACGAGCGGATGATCTCCACAGTGCGGTCTGTCGAGCCGCCGTCCGTGAAGACGATCTCGTCGGGCTGCCTGGTCTGGGCCTGCAATGAGGCCAGCAGGGCGCCAATGGTGGCCTCCTCGTTGCGCAGGGTAGCAATCAGCGAGACCTTCATGGCGAGACTACGACACCTCGATGCCTTGCTTGATCTTCTCAAGGCTGCGGTGCTGGAGACGAGAGACGTGCATCTGGGAGATGCCCAGGCGCCTGGCCACCTCGGCCTGGGAGAGGCCGACGTAGAAACGCAGGTAGAGGATGATGCGTTCGCGGGGCGAGAGGCGTGAGAGCACCTGGGCGATGACGGCCCGGTCCTCCGAGCGCTCCAATTCGCGGTCTTCGCTGCCCACTGCCTCGCGCAAGGGGGTCACCTCGGCGCTGGCGCTAGAGCGGGAAGCGGCCTCCAAC
>DAOUCN010000316.1:0-4937 GCA_034431995.1 Chloroflexota bacterium
GTCCACCTGGTATTGGAAGGTGAGGCGGGGCGGCGTGCTGCTCTCGCGCGAACCAAAGACACGCGCACCTTGTGTGGGGAGGACGCTAAGCAGGCGCAAGCCAAAGTTCTCGCGGTCACCCACCACCCAGCTCTGCACCAGGTTGGTGATCTGCCAGGTCCTGACGCCTGCGTGGGCAGGGATGTCGTGCGCCGTGTCGCCAAAGCCAACCGCCGGGGGCATGTTCGCCCAGGTCACTTCCATCTCGAACCACCTGTCCGTCAGTGCCTCCAGCAGCATGGGGAGCATGGTGGCACCGCCGCCGTCTACCTGGGTGAGCTCGATAACGGCGTTCGATATGCAGGCGTGCTCCGGAAGGCTGCTCAGGCCCCAGCGCAGCAGCGCCATGTTCTGCACCGGCGGCCCTGTACGTGCCCAGTAGCCTGCCACCAGCGTGGGCTCTGCGCCATGGTTCGCGCTCGGTTGACCCTGATCTACCCAACTATCCATCTGTGGGGTGGCATTGAAGGAGTTGGGCGGCAGAGCGGTGGCAGTGCGGGTAGCGGTGGGCGTTACCGTGAGGGTGCGGGTGGGCGTGTTCGTCGGGACTGGAGTCCGACTAGGCGTATGGGTAGCGGTTAGGCTCGGCGTGTGCGTCGGAACAGGGGTCAGGGTAGGACGAAAGACTGTCTCGGTGGGCGTCGGCGATGCTGCGCGGGTGGCGGTTCTCGTCGGCGTGTGCGTGGGGACGGGGGTCAAGGTAGGGCGAGAGACCGTCTCGGTGGGCGTCGGGGATGGCGTACGCGTGGCGGTTCTGGTGGGCGTGGGCGGCAAGTGGTAGTTGACAATGAGGCGCGGCGGGTGAGTGCCACGCACGCGTTCTGTGCTCTCAAAGGTGCGCGAAAAGATCGGCGTGCCATCCACGGCGCGCACGAGCATGCCGTAATTGGTGCCGCTCCATAGAGCTTGCACCACAGGGGTCACGTCGCCGCCCTGCCACGAGTCTAGCGCAGCAGCCACCCAGAAGGGTTCGCTGGCAGGAGTGGTGGAGGCGGGCGCCGTGCTCCAGGTGACCGTGGCCTCGTTCCAGGCAGCACTCAAGGGGGCGACGATGAACTGTACGCGCGCTTCACCGGAGGTGGCCAGCAGGTAAAGCTCCAGGCGCGCCGAGTCAATGACCGTGCCAGAGGGGAGGGCTGCCGCAAGGTCAAAACGCAACAGCGTGCGCTGCTGGAGTCGTCCCGATACCTGGACTTGCAGGGTCTCGGCAAGGCCGTAGTTGGCATCGGGGGAACTGCTGTCGATCGTGGCATCGATATCGGCGGGGATGATGACCTCGCTGCTGGCGCTGGAGGCCTGGAGGGGCTGAGGAAACGGACGCGCTGCCAAAAGGGCGCTGCATAGTAGCACTCCGAGTGCGATGAGGGTGGGCCATTGCCTATTCGCCATGGTCGTCCTCCTTTGTGCGGACAGGTGGACCAGTGGCCAGCGAAGAAGGCGCGATGTGTACCACTGCGGACGCTGTGCTACGGCAGCCAAAGAGGTGGTGCTTGTATGCCACTATAGCGCGTTCCCGGCGTACTGTCAAACTGAGCCATTTCCGATTCGGACATCAATGGCGACGCTGCTGGGCGCGGTCGCGCCGCAGAGCCTTGTGTAGCACCGATCCGTGGGGGCAGTTGATCACCACCAGGCGCTGCAGACGCTGCGGGTACCTGGCCGGAACCCACCAAGCTACGGCGCCACCCCAGTCGTGGCCCACAAGATAGGCCCCCTCTCGCCCTGCGGCGTCCAGCACTCCACCACGTCGGCGGCCAGCGTGTCGAGATTGTACGCCGCCAGACCACGCGGCTTCTCGCTCAAGTTGTAGCCACGTCCATCCGGCGCCCAGACTCGATAGCCGGACTCGGCGAAGAATGGAATCTGCTTGCGCCAGCCGTACCAGAACTCGGGGAAGCCGTGCAGGAGGATGAGCAGTGGGCCATCCGGCGGACCGGCTTGGGCTACGTGCAGACGGATGCCGTTGGTGCTGACGTGGTGATACTCACAGTTGCTGAGCATGGTGTGCCTCGTGACGATTGGCGCTGCAATGCCTGACGAACTGCCCAGAGTTGATGTCTTTCGCACGTGCAGCACCGGAGTGCGCATGGCGTGCCGCTCCAGGGCTGCCCACGCGCAAGCACGCACCGCGAGTACTCGGGTAGTCAACAGCTCCCACTGTGTTGTAAGATCAGCGCGGGGGTCAAATTGGCCGAGGCGGGGGCATGACTAGCAAGACATAAGAAGATGGGATCGAGGACTTGACAGGCTAGGGCCAGAGGGGTAAAATGGCGAATAATAGGGCAACCAATTGGGTTGAGCAGGCATAGGCGCAACTGGCGCGCAACACCTTCTCGGCCAACTTTGGGCGGGGTTGAACCGCTCGTACCTGACAAAGCCAGAGTCCTAGGGGGACTGATGAGAGGGCAAACCTCCAGGCTGTTGTGTCTTCTGGCAATCGTCACCCTGTTGCTGGCTGGCGTGGTCCAAGGCGCTGGGGCCTTGTCTGGACCTGTTGTCTCGCCGGGTCCGTCGGCCATCTTGCGCGCAGGTGCATTCTCTTCACCCTCGTTCGTTCCGCCACGCGCTGGCCTGCATGGGGACGCGCGCACGCAGACGGCCGTCATCCAGGTTACGTACTACGGGTTCACACCGCAGGCTCAGGCTGCCTTTCAGTACGCGGTGGACATCTGGCAGACGCTGGTTGATTCACCGGTTGCCATCCAGGTCAGTGCTGTGTGGGCGCCCCTGGCTGATGACATTCTTGGGGAGGGCGGCCCGAGCTGGATCATACGCGAGTTCCTTCACGCGCCACTGAGCGATACCTGGTATCCCATGGCGCTGGCCAACAGGCTGGCTGGAGTTGACCTCTATCCTGGCCTTACAGACATCACCATACGTCTGAACAGCGCCCGCACCGACTGGTACTTTGGTACCGATGGCAATACTCCCACGGCCAACTATGACTTGGTGACCGTTGCTTTGCATGAGCTTGCACACGGGCTTGGTTTTGCGGGCTCGATGAACGTGTCCGGAGGGCAGGGCGGCTACGGCTACATGGGGAGCCCGTACATCTATGACCGTTTCGCGATCAATGGCTCTGGGCAAAGCCTTGTCGATACCAGTCTGTTCCCCAATCCTTCCGCGGCACTGGCAGGGCAACTGACCAGCGATGCCCTCTTCTTCGGTGGTATGTACGCCACAGCGGCGAATGGTGGCGTACCGCCCAAGCTGTACGCGCCGTTCCTGTGGGTTCTGGGTTCGAGCTACTCGCACCTGGACGAGCGCACGTACCCGGCGGGCAACGCCAATGCCCTAATGACGCCCATCCTGCACAAGGCCGAGGCGAACCACAGCCCCGGGCCGGTTGCGCTGGCCATGCTGGAGGACATGGGATGGGCGCTTGCGCCGACGCCTACGCCTTCGGCAACCGCAACGAGCACGGAAACGCTGACGCCGACGCCCACGGCAACAGGAACAGGGTCGCCGACCCCCACCAGCAGCCCTACTCCGACTGCCACAAGTACCCCCATGCCGCCCTGCGCGCCGATTGTCTCGCAGGAAGCCGAGCGGGGAGTTCTGTACCTGCCGATGACTGTCGGACACGAGCCGAGCGCTTCAAGCGGCCAATACGTGTACTCGCCACAGTCGTACGCAGGCTCGGTTCTGTTGCAGTTCTGGGTGGAAGTCGAGGCCAACTATGAGATCTGGGGCAGGGTATCGGCGGACGGATACGGTTCGGACTCGTTTTGGGTTGCCGTGGATAGCGAACC
Organism: Chloroflexota bacterium; assembly: GCA_034431995.1. Taxonomy (GTDB): domain Bacteria; phylum Chloroflexota; class DTOL01; order DTOL01; family DAOUCN01; genus DAOUCN01. The sequence continues at coordinate 3,792 of DAOUCN010000316.1, forward strand.
ACAGGTGCGCTGGGACATCCCTGTCGGGCCATGGACCTGGACGCCGGTGACCGATAGCGAGGGCGGAGGCCCGGCTGTGGTACAGGTGTACCGCCTCGGAGTCGGGCAACACCAGATTCGCGTGTATGCACGGGAGAGGGAGGCGCGACTGGATGTGCTTAGCCTTTTGTGCACATACGCCACGCCAGCCGCGACTCGCACGCCCACAGTCACACCTACAGCCAGTGCTACGCGAACTACCACCCCGAGCCCAACGCCGAAGGCAAGCGCGTCGCCTACTGCCACCCTGAGTCCAGTGCCCAAGGCAAGCCCGTCGCCTACTGAGACCGCTACCCTGACTCGTACTGCAACATCCACAGCAACGGCCACTGGAATCTCCACGCCAACCCTGACCTCGACGGCTACTGCCAGCAAGACGGTTACCCCCACGGCGACGCCCACGGTCACGGCCACTCCGAGCAGGACCGCGACAGCGACAGCAAGCGCCACCTCAACGCGCAGCGCGACACCCACGCCCACGCTTACTCCTAGCCATACCCTGACGGCGACTTTGACGCGCACGGCAACGCTGACCTCCACGCCAACGCCCACACCCACGCCGACTTTCACGGCCACTCCCAGCCATACTCCAACTGCCACCGTGACTCGAACAGCGACCCTCAGCCCGACAGCCACTGCGACGCCAAGTCACACGGCCACGCTGACCAGCATTCCTAGCCATACCCCGACGGCGACCGCGGCGGACACTGCGACCCCAACCGCAACTCCGAACCCCACAGCCACGTTGACGCCTACTCAGACTCCGATGCCAACCCTGACTGCCACGTCGACGCCTAGCAGCAGCCCAAGCAGCACGGCCACAGCGACGCACACAGCGACAGTTACCAAGTCGCCAACCCTTACGCCCAGCACGACTCCCACTGGAACGGCAACGCTGGCACCCACCGCAACATGGAGCGCGACACCGACCTGCACGGCGACGCTGTCGCCCACTCCAACGGATACGCCCATGCCAACGGCTACACAGCCAGGTGATCTGATCGTACAGGGTCGGGTATTCAACGCTGACATTGGACCGACGGCAGGGATCTCCGGGGCGCTGGTTTCCGCGGTGATGTGCGTACCGCGTGCTTTCCAGACCTGGAG
>DAOUCN010000317.1:0-5567 GCA_034431995.1 Chloroflexota bacterium
GGGCGCAGACATTGGACTGCGCTGCCAGACCTGCAATCGCCGCGTGCTCCTGGCACGCTCTGTGTTGGAGCGCCGTGTGAAGGCAGTGGTCAGCGTTGGCTCAGACACTCCGCCCGGGCGGCTGCCGGATGAGTGACGCCCAGCCGCTTGCCAAAGCCGTTGCCGACACTGCGGAGACCCTCGCCGCAGCACCCTCGATCTTGCGCAATCGCCACTTCCTGCTGCTGTGGCTTTCCCAGGCGACATCCCAGATCGGGCAGAACGCCCTCGTTCTCGGCCTGCTGGTGCTGGTCGAGCGGCTGACCCATTCCCCCACGCATCTGAGCGTCGCCACACTGGCCCTCGTGGTGCCCTCGGTCCTGTTTGGGCTCTTGGCTGGCGTGGTGGTGGATCGCCTCAACAAGCGCACCGTGCTGGTAGCGACGAACTTCTTGCGTGTGGTGAGCTCTCTCGCCTACGTGCTCATGAACGGCAGCCTGGCCCTGATCTACCTGGTCACGTTCTTCTTCGCCAGCGTCGGTCAGTTCTTCGGGCCGGCCGAGGCTGCTGCTATACCGCTGTTGGTTCGTCGTGAGCAGCTCATCGCGGCCAACTCCCTCTTCAACCTTACCCTCAATGCATCCCAGCTCGTGGGGCTGGTCATTGTGGCGCCGCTTCTCATCAAGCTGGTAGGCGTGACGGGTTTCTTTATCACCCTGGCCCTGCTGTTCGTCGTGGCAACCGTGTGCGTTGCGCTTCTGCCATCAGACACCCCCGCCCTGTTTGGTGTGTTGAATGCCCGGCGCAGTCGGCGCATGATGCAAGGAGTGTGGGCCGACCTGCGTAGGGGTTGGCGCATCCTGCGGAAAGATGAGGTTGCCTCCCTGAGCATGCTCCATCTTACGCTGTTGGCTTCCCTAGTCCCCTTGATTGCCGTGCTGGGGCCGATCTTCGCCGTGGCGGTGATCCGCACGGGGCCTGAGGATGTGGTGTATCTGTTTGCGCCCGCTGGCATTGGCATGTTTGTGACAACAGCTTTACTGGGCAGGCTGGTGACGCGGTTGGGTAAGATACGCGTGATGACCTATGGCCTGGTGGGGTTGGGCGTGGCTTTGGTTGCCATTGGCTCGGCGAAAACGGGCGGGTCGTATCTCCTCTATAACGTGCTGGGCCGCGTCGTTGATACCCGCTTTGTTGCCCTGGAGTTCATTCCCATCGTCATGGTGTTGTCGTTTGCCATGGGCGTTGGGTTCGTTTGCGTCGGCGTGCCGGCCCAGACGCTGCTGCAGGAGCGTTGTCCGCCTGCCTTTCGCGGTCGCATTTTTGGTGTGCAGTTCACCCTGTCTGGGGCAGGCTCGATTCTGCCTCTCTTGGGCGCTGGCGGCATCGCTGATCTGCTGGGCGTCAACAAGACGGTCTTCGCTATTGGCATCTCGCTGATCGTGATTGGGTTAGTGGGTGGGCGCGCTCTGGACCGCCTGGCGCCTGCCGCAGGTCCTCAGTGAGGAAAGAGGCCGGCTCTCAACAGAGCTGGCCTCCTGAGGGTGGCTCCACAAGTGCGTGCTATGGAAACGCGCATGGAGAGCGTTGAGGTGGCTGGTCACGACAAGGGTGCGCATGTCACGGCAACTTGCCGGCGCCCTTGCTAGTGCCGGAAAAGCGGGACAGCACCACCGACCAAAGGCGACGCACGCCCGTCACGATGCGGCCATGTGCCCCTTTGACCATGATGACCGTCTTGCTGCAACGTTTGGCAACCTGCTCCGGCACGACGCCGAAAAGGATCTGTTGGAAGACCCCTTCCTGACTTGCCCCGAGGATCACGAGATCGTAGTCCTTGGCCTCCTTCAGAATTCCCTTGACCACGCGGTCCGCGACCACAACTTGCTCATGGATGATCTGCGTGGGCTTCACCACCTGCGCGGTGCGGGCGAGCGCTCTGCGCCCGTGCTCCTCCCGGCCCTTACGCGCAACGTACAGAAGCGTGATCTCGGCCCTGTACCGTCTGCTCAGAGCCTGCCCCAGCTCCAGCGCGATGGCGGCATTAGGCCCCCCGGCCGTGGGAATCAAGATACGCCGTACCGAGCGGAGAGATCGGATCTTGGCCACCGCCACATTGCACGGCGCATCCTTGACCACAGGGTCCAAGACCTCACCCAGCGACGAGCCGAGGGATACAGGGCGCAGCCGTCCCTCCCAGCCGAGCAGGATGAGGTTGTATCCGTCCTCCCGCGCCGTTGCCAGGATTCCTTCGGCTGGGGAGCCGGCGATGCGGGTGACGGTATGAATGGGGACGGGAGTCCGTCGCCTGTTGGCAACTACCTGCTCAAGGATCGTGCGGCGGGCCGCTGCTGAGCGTTGTTCCTCCTCGTCGGGAAACCTGTTGTCGGAGACCAGCACGTGGAGAGCCACGACCTCGCCGCGCTGACCCCTGGCCAGGGCTGTGGCCAGATCCAGCAGCTCCCCTGACGTGGACGGGTTCGATATTGGCACCAGGATTCGGTAGCCCTTCTTGGGCAGACGTATCAGCTCGTCTCGAAAGACGGTGACTCCCGGTCTCGCTGAAGTCACTGCCATGCAGATCTGCCTTCCGATGGATCCATCAAGATGGCGGTTCTGGAGGCACACCCGGTGACGAGTCGCCCGGCTGATGCCTGCCCAGGGGCAGGACGCGAAAGACCTTCCGCAGCAGGCTCGTGCAGCCCGGGGGCGGCTCCGGCGTAGGGGTCGGCGGAGGCGGCGGTGTCACATTTCCCAGGTAGGCCTGGTCTACTTGGGCGCGGCCCCGGCCTTGCGTATACCAGTCTGCTCCCAAATCCTTGGCAGAGCTCATCAGGAGATCTTTGATCTCCTGGGGGGTCCGCGCTGGGGTCGCTTCCAGCAGCAGGGCTGCCGCGCCGGAGCAGTGGGGCGTGGCCATGCTCGTCCCTGATGCTGCCGTGTAGTACTCGTCCAACACCTGCCCCATGCTGGTGCCCCGCGCCCGGCAGGACGCAATGGTGACGCCCGGGAAGCAGATGTCCGGCTTTGGCCGCTTGTCGGCCGTGGGGCCGCGGGATGAGAAGGAGGCGACGTAATCGCTCGGGTCAGAGGCTCCGACGGTGATCACCCTGCGCGCGCAGCCGGGTGAGCCGATAGTGTAGTATGCCGGCCCGGCGTTGCCTGCTGCCACGCAGACCACGGCACCACGCTCCACAGCAGCGTCACAGATCTGCGACAGTGCGTCTGTCCCGTCGCACGAGCCGTCGGCCCCCAACGACAGGTTGATGACGCGCGCACCTTGCTCGACAGCCCACTCCACGCCGGACATGACGTCGCTCATGTTGCCTGATCCGTCGCTCCTGAGAACCTTGGCCGCGATGAGGGTCGCTTCCGGCGCGACACCCGTGTAGCGACCGCCGCTGGATGTGCCGCTACCGGCGATGATACCGGCGACGTGTGTCCCGTGGCCGTGGTTGTCCTGGAAGCCCTCGCCAGAGAAGTCCTGCGTGAGGGCCACCCGCCCCGTCAGGTCGGGATGGCTGCTGTCCACGCCTGTGTCCACGACCGCCACCACCACGCCGTGACCGCGTTTGCCATCGGCCCAGACGCGGGGGACACCGATCAGGGGCACCGAGGCATCGAGCCAGATATGCACGGGCTGATCGGGCCATATCTGTTCCACGTTGTCGTCGTCCGCCAGCTCACGGGCGGCTGCCACGGGCAGCTCCAGGCAAGCGAAGGGAAGCAGACGGTAGATCGCCAGAGCGGCCGCACGCCGTGCTCGGATGCTCACGACTGGCGGGGTATGGCGATAGCGGACGATGATGCGGAGCTGGCGATCCTCTGGGAGCTGATCCAACTGATGGAGCAGGCTCGGTGTGAACTTCGATATCACGTCTTCTTCCCCCCGCCTGCCATGGTGTGCACCTGGCGGTCTTCTTCCACCTTTGTTACCCATTCCTCGCCTGCCAGCGCCAGAATGTCGCCGGCCGCTCCCGTGACCGCCACGGCAGGCAGCAGCCGATAGCGGCGCGTCACCCTCATGCCCTGCTGTTCCAGCAGCGTCGCGACTTCTTCAATCTCTCCGGTGGTGTGGACGATGGCGCTCACCCGGTCGCCGGGATTGGCCCGCCACTTGCGCGCAAGCTGAGCCGCGATGCGAGTCTTGGCCATCTGCGTCCCCCTTTTCAATGACGAACGGATGTCGTTCAGTCTGTCACATACGACAACGTGGGGCCTGCTATGTGGTTGCGGCTACTGCCCACCCAAGGCGTATCCCAGAATGATCTGGTCAATGACCTGCTCCACGGGTGCCTTGTCGTCCGTGAAGATCACATCCGATGTCGCAAACTCGCGAATGCCTCCCGCAATGGCGGAATAGGCGACGTCGGCCAGGATGGGGTTGGTGATGCGGCTGGCGTTCTGAGCGAAGTAGTCGAGTCGTGTGGGCTGACGCGTCGCTACGATGAGGCTGTTGCGCAGCGTGTACCCGGCCTGGTAGGGTATGTCAACGATGTACACGTTCGGGAAGACAGACTTCATGGTACTGGCCAACACGTTGACCAAGCGAAAATCCGTTTCGGTGCGCCCGGCGTTGATCATCACGACGCCTCGTTCCGTGAGATGATCGCGCGCTTCGGTGAAGAACTCGCGCGTCGTGAGCTGGGCGGGGATATAGGGCTGGCGGTAGGCGTCCACCCCGATGACATCATAGGTCTGATCGGACGTGCGCATAAAGTAGCGACCGTCCTGGACGATGGCGTTCAGGTTGGGCTGTGTCATGCCAAAGTAGTCGCGGCCCACGGCAACGATGGCGGGATCAATTTCAACGCCGTCTATCGGGATAGGGCCATAGACTTCAGTGTATTGACGCGCTACGGTGCCTGCGGCCAGACCGATGAGGGCGATGCGCCTGACCTCGCTCATGTTGTAGTCTTTGTTGAAGTAGGGGGCGATCAGGAAGTAGTCCCACGGGCCGTGGGTGAGGAGAGAAGAAGGGCTGTAGATGGAGTGCACGGCGTGACCCTCGTTGAGGACGAGATAGCGGTTCTCTCCCGACTGAACGACCTGTATGTAATTATACGCCGACTCGGTCTCGTACACGAGCTCGCCCCCTTCGGCGGCCCGCACCGCACCGCGCGGCTGCACGACGGTCAAGATGACAACCACGAGCAGCAGAACGGCGTAGAACCAGGCGCGCCTCTCTCTGGCCAACGCCAGGGCGAGGACGGATGCTCCGGTGAGGACGAGGGAGAGGAGCAGGAACGTGTTGCGCGTGCCAATCGCGGGAATCAGCACGAGGACTGGCAGGAAAGTGCCCAGGATACTGCCGATGGTCGACAGGGCGTAGATGGCGCCCGCCGTGTTACCGGCCGATTCGACGGCGCGTGCTTGTAGGCGGATGGCGAAGGGTGAGACGCAGCCGAGGAGAATCATCGGTACGGACAGGAGGAAGATCACGCCAATCAGCGCACCCACAAAGACGTTCATGGAGAGATCGCGGATGCCGACCGACGCATATTGGAGCACAGGATGGGAAAGCAGTGGTATCAAGCCCGTGACGAAGCCAGCCCAAGCTGTAATCTGGAACAGTTATCCGACTCGCG
>DAOUCN010000318.1:0-6069 GCA_034431995.1 Chloroflexota bacterium
GCGGCCAAAGACTTCCTCGTCGAGCGATTGGGCGTCCACGCCATCAGCCATGAGGCGCCGGACGGCCTCGATGATCTCTATGCGCCCTCCGTAGTTGAAGGCAACATTGAGGATCAAGCGCGTGTTGTTGCTGGTCAAGTCCTCTGCCTGTTGCACCTTGTCGCGCAGGGCGGGGGAGATGCCCTCTTTGCGCCCCAAGTGCTTGATGCGCACGCCTTCCTTGTGTAGGGCTTGCGTCTCGCGCTCGATGACTTCCTCTAGCAGGCTCATCAAGCCCCGCACCTCTTCAGCGGGACGCTGCCAGTTCTCCGTAGAGAAGGCATAGATGGTGAGCACGGGGATGCCGAATTGGGCACAGGCGCGCACGATGCGGCGGAGGTTCTCGGTTCCGGCACGATGGCCCGCCAGGCGCGGCAAGCCCCGCTGGCGCGCCCAGCGCCCGTTGCCATCCATGATAATGGCGACATGGCGAGGCAAGGGATCGGGCAGCTCGTCAGTGCCCTTGGTGCGGGAGCCCGATACTCTGCTCATAGGTGACCGGATGGCGCTGCCCGCCGGGCGGGCACGCCCACCAGGCTATACCTCCAGTATCTCCTCTTCCTTTCGGGAGCCAATCTCTTCAGTCTTGCCGATGTAGGAGTCGGTGAGCTTCTGAAGGCGATCCTTGGCACGCTTGAATTCATCCTCAGAGACCTGCTTGTTCTTCTGGGCCTTCTCCAAGGCCTCCAGAGCCTCGTGGCGACAGTGTCGCACGGCCACGCGCCCTTCTTCCACCTTCTTGTGAACGAGCTTCAGCAGCTCCTTGCGTCGTTCCTCGCTCAGATAGGGGATGACGACGCGAATGACGCGCCCATCGCTGGACGGGTTGAGTCCTAGATCCGACTTCAGGATGGCTTTTTCGACAGCATGGAGAACCGTCGGATCCCAGGGTTGCACCAGGAGTAGGCGAGCTTCGGGAACCGAGATGCTCGCTAGCTGGTTGAGGGGGTAGGTTGTTCCATAGGCCTCGACATGCAGGCGTTCGATAAGGGCCGGAGAAGCACGACCCGTGCGGATGGTGGCCAGTTCGTCGTGAAGGGCCTGGACAGCGATCTTCATGCGGGCCTCGCACTCGGCCACGACCTTGTCAGTCATCACACACCTCCGGGTAGGTGGAGTACGATGATTCGGGTTGTCGCTTGCTGGCGACTGAATCGAATAGAAGCAATTGGTCAGGAGGAGGGGCTTCTAAGCGCGTGTTGTGATGGCGTTGGCCAATAGCGTCGCGCCACGAATGCTGTGGCTGCCTCAGCAGACCATGGTACCGATTTCCTCACCCAGCACAGCTCGCTCGATGCTGCCTGGTATCCAGAGGTTGAAGACGATGATGGGCAGATGGTTGTCCATGCACAGAGTCAGAGCGGTGGCATCCATGATCTGCTCAAGCTTGAGGTTAAGCGCCTGGAGGTAGGTGAGACGGGTGAAGCGGCGGGCGGCAGGGTTGCGCCTGGGGTTCTCCTCGTAGATGCCGTCCACCTTGGTTGCCTTGAGCAGGACCTGTGCTCCGATCTCGATGGCGCGCAGGGCGGCCGCGGTGTCCGTGGTGAAGTAGGGGTTGCCCGTGCCGCCGCCGAAGATGACGATGCGGCCTTTCTCCAGATGCCGCGTGGCACGGCGACGAATGTATGGCTCAGCGACTTCGCGCATCTCGATGGCCGTCTGCACCCGGGTGAACAGGCCACGCCGTTCCAGGGCGTCCTGCAGAGCGAGGGCATTGATCACGGTGGCAAGCATGCCCATGTAATCGGCGGTGGCTCTGTCCATGTCCCGGGCCATGGCCGATTGGCCCCGCCAGATGTTGCCGCCGCCGATCACGATGCCGGTCTCCACGCCCAGGCGTTTGATGCGCTCGATCTCATCAGCAACAGCAGCCACGGCGGCGGGATCTATGCCATACTCGCCTTCGCCACAGAGAGCCTCTCCTCCTAGCTTGAGCACGATGCGCTTATACCTCGGTTCTGGCATCACACCTCCAGAGAGCGCAGCAGAATGAAAGAAGATCGAGAGCGGGGAAGCCGCCGTCGAGCTGGCCACCGAGCGAACCGTCGCGGCCGGCCGTCCCCATGATGTCGCGCCTACTCTCCAAGTTCAAAGCGCACAAAGCGGCGCACACGAATGTTCTCGCCGATGTGTGCGATCTTCTCATTGATCAGGTCTTGGATGGACTGATCTTCCTTCCTGATGAATGGTTGTTCCAGCAGACACATCTCCTGGTAGAACTTCTTGAGGCGTGCCCGCACGATGCCGCGTGCAGCACCGGCAGGCTTGCCCTCGGCCTCGGCCTCTTTGCGGTATTCCCTGCGCCGCTGACGCACGGTGGCCGGCGGGACGTCCTCAGCCGAGACCCACAGTGGTTTGGTGGCGGCAACCTGGAGCGAGATGTCGTGGGCGAGAGCCTTGAACTCGTCAAGGCGGGCCACGAAATCCGTCTCGCAGTTCAGTTCGACCAGGACGCCGATGCGATCGCCGGCGTGGACGTAGGAGGCGATGACGCCCTGGCCAGTCGGGCGATCAGCCTTCTTGGCGGCCAACGCCAGACCTTTTGCCTTGAGCCGTCCGACGGCCATGTCCATGTCGCCGTTGGTCTCTTCGAGGGCTTTCTTGCAGTCCAAGATGCCTGCGCCGGTCTTCTCGCGCAGCTCTTTTACCATTGCAGTGGTGATCTCCAACGTCTCCTCCTGATGGACGAGTTGCCGTGGCGGCTAGCGCATCGGTACGGCAATCTCGGTGTCTTCTTCGATGTCTTCTGTCGCCAGGCTCTCCTCAGGCAGGGCGAACTCGTCAAGAGTGACCTCGGGAACAGGCTGTGCCTCCTCAGGGAGCTCCTCCGTTGGCGCTGGCGCCTCGGCAACTGCCTGCTCCTGGCTGATGGCCTCGCGCAGGGCCAGGCCCTCGAGCACGGCATCCGCCATCTTGCCGGTGAGGAGCTTGACAGCACGGATGGCATCGTCGTTGGCTGGAATGGGCCAGTCAATGAGGTCTGGGTCGCAGTTGGTGTCCACCAGGGCGACGACGGGGATCTCCAGGCGGCGGGCCTCGGCCACGGCGATGGCCTCATTGTGGGGGTCAACCACATAGACGGCATCGGGCAAGCTGGCCATGCCGCGTATGCCTCCCAACAGGCGATTGAGCTTGTCCATTTCCTCTTCCAGCTTGAGGCTCTCTTTCTTAGGAAGACGCTCAAACTCGCCGCTGGCTTTCCGTTGCTCAAGGCTCTCCAGGTAGGAAAGACGAGAGAGGATGGTCTTGAAGTTGGTGAGCATACCGCCGGGCCAGCGCTGATTGACATAAAACATGCCGCAGCGGGTGGCCTCCTCGGCGATCGATTCTTGGGCTTGCTTCTTTGTGCCCACGAAGAGCAGCTTGCCGCCGTTGGCTGCCAGGTAGCGCACGAAGGCGTAGGCTTCGTTGAGTTTGACGACGGTCTGCTGCAGGTCAATGATGTGGATGCCGCTCCGTTCGGTGAAGATGTAGGGTCGCATCTTCGGGTCCCAGCGCCTGGTCTGATGGCCGAAGTGGACCCCTGCCTCCAGGAGCAGCTTCATGGAGACGACGTTTGCCACAGTTCCTCCTTGTCGTTATTGGTCCTGCCCTGCGGGCAGGGCCCCTCCGCCCCCTTCATTCCAGTCGCAGAGCCGCGCTGCGGCCACGCTGCGCTGGTCTAGAGGCGTGCGTACTATGGGGCGCGTCCAGGCGGCTAGTATAGCACATCGGGCGCAAACGCGCAAGTTGGTTGACAGGCGCGAAGCGGTTGCGTATAATGTGCGTCACACGGTGCCTGTGGCCGGGAACACTAAGACGGGGGTAGACGGTGGAGGAGCTGAAGGAGCGCATTCGCCGGGATGGCAAACACCTGGGGCGTGGCATCCTCAAAGTGGACAGCTTCTTGACCCATCAGGTGGACTTGCAGCTCATGATGCGGGCCGGACAGGAGATGGCCCGTCGCTTCAAGGATGTGGGGGCAACCAAGGTCCTAACCGCGGAGATCTCTGGTATTGCCCCCGCTGCTTTTACGGCCCTGGCGCTGGGGGTGCCCATGATCTACGCCCGTAAGGTGCGGCCGGTCACCATGCCCTCCAGGGTGTACGAACAGACGGCGCCCTCGCACACCAAAGGCAGCATCGTCCACTTGATTGTCTCGCCGGAGTTCCTGGGGCCCGGGGAGCGTGTTCTGATCGTTGATGATTTCCTAGCCACGGGACAGACAATCGCGGCCCTTGCCCGCATCGTGGCGGAGAGCGGTGCCACGCTGGTGGGCATAGGAAGCTGCATCGAGAAGTCTTTTGAGGGCGGCCGCACTCTCCTGCGGCCATGGAACGTGCCGATTCACGCCCTGGCCCTGATCCAGCGGCTGGACGGCGATGAGATCGTCTTCGGCGATGAAGGATAGTGTTGTCGTTCTTGATTTCGGCTCCCAGTACAGCCAACTCATCGTGCGTCGCGTGAGGGAGGCTCGGGTATACTGCGAGCTGGTGCCCTGCGATGCGCCCTGGGGTGAGGTTGAGCCGCTGGCGCCCCGAGGGTTCATCCTCTCCGGCGGGCCGGCCAGCGTGTATGGCCCCGGCGCTCGCCTTGCTCCTGATTACGTCTGGCGCAGCGGTCTGCCTGTGCTGGGCATCTGCTATGGCATGCAGCTCATGGCCCACCAGCTTGGTGGCGAGGTGGCCCCCGCCGTAGCGTGTGAATACGGCCCCGCTGATCTGGACGTCCTTGAGTTGGATCACCCTCTCTTTGCTGGCCTCCCTTTCATCCTCTCCGTGTGGATGAGCCACGGCGACCGCGTCACGCGGTTGCCCCAGGGTTTTCGTGTTCTGGCGTCCACGAGCAACTCGCCCGTCGCAGCCATGGGCAACGACCGCTACGTTGGTCTCCAGTTCCACCCCGAGGTGGTACACACCCCGCTGGGCCCGCACATACTCGCCAATTTCCTCCACCAGATGTGTGGCTGCGCGCCAACGTGGACACCCGGATCGTTCATTGCCGAGAGCGTCGAGCGCATCCGGACCCAGGTAGGCACTGGCCGCGTTCTCTGCGCTCTGTCGGGGGGAGTGGATTCGTCGGTGACGGCGGCGCTGGTGCATCGCGCCGTGGGCGATCAACTTGTGTGCGTCTTTGTGGACAATGGTCTTCTGCGCTGCGGCGAGGTGGAGAGCGTGGTGGACACCTTCAGACGCACCCTGAACGTCAAGCTGGTCTGTGTGGATGCCAGTGAGCGTTTCCTGGCGGCCCTGGAGGGGGTTGATGACCCGGAGGAGAAGAGGAGACGCATCGGTGCGACGTTCGTGCGGGTCTTTGAGGACGAAGCGCGCAAGCTGGGGCAGATAGACTTCCTGGCCCAGGGGACGCTCTACCCAGACGTGATCGAAAGCGCCCACCCAGAGCGGAAGGCGGCGTCGCGCATCAAGACGCACCACAATGTGGGTGGGCTGCCGGCCGATCTGACCTTCTCTCTGGTAGAACCCCTGCGCTATCTGTTCAAGGACGAAGTCCGTGCCGTGGGGTTGGAGCTAGGGTTGCCAGCAGAACTCGTTCACCGCCAACCGTTTCCCGGACCGGGCCTGGCGGTGAGGATCGTCGGGCCCGTGACCAGGGAGGGCCTGACCATGCTACGTGCCGCCGATGCCATCGTTGAACAGGAGATGCACAGGGACGGGCGAGACCAGCAGGTCTGGCAGAGCTTCGCCATCCTGACGCCGCTGAGGTCGGTGGGCGTGATGGGAGACGGGCGCACGTACGCCAATGTGGTGGTGCTGCGGGCGGTAGTAAGCTCGGATGGCATGACGGCCGATTGGGCGCGCCTGCCCCATGAGCTGCTGGCTCGCATCAGCGGACGCATCGTCAACGAGGTGGCGGGCGTGAATCGCGTGGTCTATGACATAACATCCAAGCCGCCGGCCACCATTGAGTGGGAGTAGTCGGTATTGCATTCCGTATCGCGATCTGCTAGGATAGCCGCAATCTCGGGTGGGCAGGCGAAGGCTGCGCTGTCATGGCCCGCGACTGCGAATCAACGCCTCGGGGGCCCAGATG
>DAOUCN010000319.1:0-6575 GCA_034431995.1 Chloroflexota bacterium
GTCCAGGCCCGAACCATTCCGGCAGCTTGGCCGCGCCCTGCTGAGTGTTCCTGGCTTTGCGGCCCTGCGCCGCCGCCTCTTAGGGAGTGACAAGCAGTGGGCATGACCATACCGCGCTTGGGGCGCTACGGACGCGTGCGACGTTGGGGACGGCAGCTCGTTCAAGTCTACAAGTGGCTCAACTACCGCGCCCGTCTCACCCATGTCCGGGCTTTTCCCGACCGCATGTACCTGGAGTCCACCAACCACTGCAACCTGGGTTGCATCATGTGCCCTACGGGCCTCAGGCAGATCAAGCGTCCCAAAGGCTACATGGATTTTGACCTGTTTGCCCGCATCGTGGACGAAATGGCACCCCACGTGAGGAGCACGACCCTGCACATCTGGGGAGAGTCCCTGATGCACCCGCGCATCTTCGACATGATCGCCTACTGCCGCCGCAAGGGGCTACGTTCGGAGATGTCTACCAACGCTACATTGCTGGACGAGGAGCGGGCACGACGTATCCTAGAAGCGGGGCTTGATGTGCTCTACCTTTGCCTCGATGGCGTGAACAAGGAGACCTACGAGTCCATCCGCCGCAACGCCAGCTTCGAGCGCACGCGAACCAACATCATGAGCTTCGCTGCGCTGAAGCAGGCAGGCGGCTACCGGCAGCCTCAGGTGAACGTGCAGATCATCAAGATGCAGCCTACTGCGCCGGAGATCGAGGCTTTTGTGCACGAGTGGCGGCAGGTGCCGGGCATAGACCGCATTAACGTCAAGCCGTTCGACTCCTGGGCCGGGCAGATTCAGCAGGTCTCGGACTTGCAGGCTGATGCGGTCGCTCTTCCGCCGCGCTACCCGTGCCCCAATCTCTGGTTCCACGTTCACATCTACTGGGACGGCCGCCTGGTGATGTGCGACCGGGACTTCGATGGCTTGTATGATCTGGGCAACGTGAAGGATGGCGTCATGCGGGCGTGGAACGGCGCCAAGATGCGGGAGCTGCGCCGCCGACACGTGGGCAATGACTACACAGGCGTGTCGCCGTGCAACACGTGCAGCGAATGGGCGTGGTGGAGGCCCACGCCGTTCTCGTCCCAGGGCAACCGGCCCATGGCCGCCGGTGAACCGATCACAGTCAGCAGCCAGTGACTTGAGGTCGCTATCCGCCATGGTCAGGGAGCGCTCTGGCACCGGAGGATAGGGAGGATACACGATACACGTATGTTGCGTATTGGGCGCCCGGGCGGGTCAGCACCCGCTGAATAACATGCAGTTCTGGAGAGGCTGGCAGCGGGACACGCCAGGTGATACAGAGCATTGGAGGGGATAACCGAGTGTCGTTGCGTGTCTGTTTTGTCTATCCTGACATAGAAGGCCCGCAGCACTACGGGTCGAAGAAATACTATCACGGCATCGGCTACCTCTCCAGCGTGTTGAGGGCCCATGGCCACCAGACCAGCCTCATCTACCTGTCAGGCGTCATGGATAGAGAACAGTTTCTGCGCGAGGTGGCCCTGCGCCATCCCGACCTGGTTGCCTTCTCATCCACCACCAACCAGTTCCCCTACGTGCGCATCTACGCTGGCTACATCAAGGAACAAAGCCCCAAGCTGCCCATCATTGCTGGCGGCACCCACGTCACCCTGACGCCTGAGCAGAGCGTCCTCACGCCCGAGCTCGACTACATCTGCGTCGGCGAGGGCGAGTATGCTCTGCGCGACCTGTGCAACGCTATCGAAGCCGGCGCCGACACGAGCAAGATCCAGAACATCTGGACGCGGCGGAATCGCGACGTTGTGCGCAACCCCCTGCGTCCTCTTATCCAAGACCTCGGGTCGCTTCCCTTCGCCGACCGCGAGCTCTTCGACTTCGACGAGATCCTGCGCCAAGACAACTTCTGGGTGGACATGATGGCCGGTCGCGGCTGCCCGTTTGATTGCTCATACTGCTGCAACCCTGGCCTCAAGGATACCTATCGCGGCCTCGGTCGCTACACGCGCTACCGCCCAGTGGAGAACGTCATGGCCGAGATCCATGAACTCGAGAAGCGCTACCGCATCAAGACCCTCAACTTCCAGGACGATGTGTTCACCCTCACGCATGAGTGGACGCGGGAGTTCTGCGCCGCCTACAGAGCCCACGGCTTCGCCTATCCCTTCTGGGTCAATACCCGTGTCGAGCGCGTCGAGAACGAAGACATCGTGCGCGAGCTCGCTGCGGCAGGCTGCCGAGGCATTCGCGTAGGCATCGAGTCGGGCAATGAGGACTTACGTCGCGATGTACTCAAGCGTCGCATGTCCAACGAGACGAATCGCAAGACCTTTCGCCTGGTGCAGAAGTACGGCATGGAAACGTACACCTGCAACATGCTGGGCCTGCCCGGCGAGACGCCGGAAATGATCCAGCAGACCATAGACCTGAACCGAGAACTGGCGCCAACACAACTCCAGTTTTCCGTCTTCTACCCTTATCCCATGACGGAATTGCACGACGTCGCAGTCCGTGAGGGGTACTACAGAGAGGGTGACCATACCACCAGCTACTACGGCAAGCAGTCGCTCCTTACCCTGCCGACCCTGACGCGGGAGCAGATCGCCTACTACCACGACAAGTTCAGCGAACTCAAGTGGGAACTAGCCCTGCGCAGGCGCAGTCCCACGAAGCACAGGATATACACCATCTTGCGTCATCTGTATGGCGACGATACGCCGCGCCTGCGCCGCCATCTCGACGCCGTGCGCAGCTTCAAGAACCGCTTGCTGCGACCACGCCGGGCCGCACAACCACAACCGGCCCGCACCGCAGCAACCGGCAACGAATGACCACACCAGCGGAGGAAAGTCATGTCCTTACGCACCCACCTTGGGTATCTCAGATACGCCCCACGCATCCTGTGGAAGCGCGGCGCGTCGCCGCTCTATTTCGTCTTCTTCGTCACTAAGAACTGCAACTCCCGCTGCGGCCACTGCCTGTTGGGCAGCCACATCCGTCACACGGGCGAACTCACCTTCGACGAGATTGCCCAGGTCTCAGCTAGCATGGACGACATGATCTTCTTCACGCCCACGGGCGGCGAACCGTTCCTGCGCCAGGACCTGGGCGAAATCGTGAAGGTGTTCTACAAGAACAACCATGTCCTCAACTGCGGCATTCCATCCAACGGCAGCCTCACCGCCCGCGATGTCGAGATCAGCAAGTACATCCTGGACAACTGCCCGCATATGGACCTGCACATAGACATCTCTATTGACGGCATCGGCCCAGACCACGACCGCATCCGCGGTTTCCCGGGCCTGTTCGAGCGGGCTGCTCGTACCTACAAGGAACTGCGTCAGCTTGAAAAGCACTATCACAACTTCAGCGTCTGCGTTCAGATCTCTGTGAGCGGCTACAACCATGAGATGCTCAAGGAGCTTTATGCGTATCTGAAGCAGCATCTGGGCGTCAATACGGTCTTCACCTTGCTCTTCCGCGGCGGCCCCAAGGACCCGGGCGGCACCCACACAGCCCCCATTGATCCCAGGGCCGCTGAGTTCGACATCCGCAACTACGAAGCCTTCCATCAGCTCCTGGAAGAGGAGAACTACCGGCGCGAGCTGACGGGCTACTACAAGCTGCCCTTCGGCGACTTCATCAACGCCAAGCGCATCGTCCGGCCCAAGCTCATCGCCAAGACCGTCCGCACCCGGCAGTACCAGATCCCCTGCTACGCTGGCTGGCTGGGAGGAGCGATGTTCGCCAACGGCGATGTCTTGGCCTGCGAGCTTCTCGAAGACCGCATCCTGGGCAATGTGCGCGACTATGACTACGACTTCAAGCGGATCTGGTTCTCCAAGAAGGGGAATGAGACGCGCGCCTGGATTCGTGACGACAAGTGTTTCTGCACCTACGAGTGTCAGTACACGGTGAACATCCTGTTCAACCCCATGATGTACCCCCAGGTCTTGGCAGAGTGGGCAAAGCTGAAACTGGCAAAGGCGCGGCATCGCATCACCGGGGGCGCCGCCCCAGCCCCAGTATTCATCGGGGACACCTAGGCGTACCATAAGTCTTGCGAAGTTCGGTGCAAATTCCATTGACAAGAGCGGATGCGGCGTGCTATAATATGAGCGGCGCAACCCGTCGGGCAGGTCGGGCGCGACTACTTCGTCAGGAGGTGACGCTGAATGAAGTGGCTCGTGGTTCGGATCTTGGCGGCCCTGTCCTTCGTGTTGGGCCTCCTCATGGCTGTGGGCGCTGGCCAGAAGTGGTTCTAGGAGGTGCCAACCTGAAGCCGAGCGGAGGCTTCGGTTCACAGCGAAGCCTGCTTGAGGATCTGAGCGGAGGAGAGACGGGTGTCTGGCTTTGACCGGAAAGCACGAGCCTACATCCTGCTGGTTGCCCCAAGCGGAGGCGCTGTTCTTGTTTGGACATCGCTGACCGCGCCGGTGGCGCGCGCTGTCCTGGCGCCTCTCGCTCTCTTCACCATCATCTGTTGCGTTGCAGAGACGTTCCCCATCCAGTTACCGCGGGGAGACCAGATGACGGTCTCCACCGCGGTTTCCTTTTCCACCCTGCTCCTCTTCGGCCCCACGGCAGCCATCTGCCAGACGGCGGTCGCCAGCGTCGTCGGCGACCTCGTGCAACGCAAGGCGTGGTATCGCGTCCTGTTCAATGTCGGCCAGTACTCTCTGACCCTGGGCCTGACTGGATTCGTGTACCACGCAGCACACGGGGTTGAGCCCCTCCTCGGCAGTCTGCGCAGCGCCGGCGCCATCGCCATCGCTGGCACCGTCTTCTTCTTCGTGAACTCGAGTCTCGTCTCCCTGGTCATCGCCCTCACCAGCAATCTGCCCTTCGGCCATGTCTGGCTGGACACTCAACGCAACCTCTTCCTGTCCGTTGGAGCCATGCTCTGCATTGGCGTTCTCATTGCCGTCATCTGGGAGATCACGCCAGTGGGCGTACTCTTCCTGTCGCTACCCACCGCGGCCGTGTACATGGCCGTGCGGGTCATCTTCGACCTGTTGCGCCAGAGCAGAGCTGCGCTCCTCGAGTTGGCAGACACCCTTGATGAGCGTGACCCCTTCACCGCCCGCCACACCCGGCGTGTCGCACAGTATGCCGAGAAGATCGCCCTCGAGCTCGGCCTCCCGGAACAGCAGGTCGAGATCATTACGATGGCGGCTCATCTGCACGACCTCGGCAAGATGACCATCCCCGATGAACTGCTGCACAAGCGTGGGCCGATCTCGGAACAAGACCGGCGCGAGCTGGACCTCCATGCCGGGCTTGGCGCCCGCTTTCTCAGCCATTTCTCTCAGTTTAGAGCCGGCGCAGACATCGTGCGGCGACACCATGAGCGCTATGATGGCACCGGGTATCCCGATGGCTTGCGCGGCGACGCCATCCCGATTGGGGCACGCATCGTGGCCGTTGCCGATGCGTACGACGCCATGATCTCCGACCGCCCATACCGACCCGCCCTCACCCCCTCGGCAGCCATGCACGAGATCATTCGCGGGATTGGCAAGCAGTTCGATCCCATGGTCGCGGCTGCTTTCCTCAAGACACTGGAGCGTGATGAGGGCATCGGAGTGGGAACAGAGATGCAGTGGGTCCTCTCGTCAACCGCCCCCTCACCTGCTGCGCGCATCAACGGGACGATGCAGGCCGATCCATCCGGCGCAGCGCTGCGCAGGAACACCTAGCACGCAAGGCGATAGGTGACATGCTCTTTCTCCTTGTGACCGCTCTCGCCATTGCCGTTGCCCTCGCGCGCGGCGGGTCGCTGACCGCATTGGCTGGCGTCTCCATTCGCTGCTGGTGGCTTCTTCCCCTTGCCTTGGTCGGCCGTTTCAGCCCCCTTGTGCCGTTCCTTCGATCCCTGCTCCCCCGGGAGATCGTGCCAGGATTCCTCACAGTAGGCAGCCTCCTCTATGAGTTGTCTCTCCTGACTATCCTGGGCCTCCTCGTCGCCAATCGGCACCTGCCGGGGATGCCGCTTGTCATCCTGGGTTGGCTGCTCAACTTCGCCGTTGTGGTTGCCAACGGCGGGCACATGCCCATTGCAGCCGAGCTCCTGCCATCGGCAGCCAGCGCGTCTGGCCAGTGGATGCGCCTCACGGTGTTGACTCCTTCCGCACCCCTCGGTTTCCTGAGCGACGTGATCGTCCTCTCGCTGCCGGTGCTCGAGCCAGGGGCGATCAGCGTGGGCGACATCTTCGTTGCTGCCGGCGGCTTTCTGTTCTTCCAGGGCGTCATGCACCGCCCCCGCTCCTCTCGCGCGGCCTAGCCCCCCTGCCTGCCATCACAAAGGCGTCATGCACACCCCGGTCATGTCCCGATAATCCTTGTGCATTATGGGTTGACTTGACACGCCCTCTTGTGATACAATAAGAATCAGGAGAGCTACACGGGGGCACTGCAGCCTAGCTGCAGGAAGGAGGTAGGGCGATGAAGTGGGTACTCTCCACTAGAGCCCGCATCCTGGCGATCGTGTCCTTCGTGGTCGCCCTGCTCGTTGCCATCGGCGGCGGGCAGAAGTGGCTCTAGCCCTCAGTCCTCGGCGACTGAGGGGACCCCTCGTGGCGGCCGCAGCGGCAGAC
>DAOUCN010000320.1:0-19163 GCA_034431995.1 Chloroflexota bacterium
GTAGCAGCCTTTGGGCCATGGGCAGCCCCATATTGCCCAGTCCAATCACTCCGATCTTCTGCATGACATACCCCTGGTTTCTGCTTGACGCCCATTCATGCATCCCCTATAATGCAGGTGCACATCCTTGGCGACATTCCATTCTTCGGAGACGGAGCCTGTCAACGCATGAATGACCGAGAGCGTGTGCTGGCCGTCCTGAACTACCAATCGTACGACAGGCTGCCCCTGCTCCACTTCGGCTTCTGGCGCGACACCCTGGCGAAGTGGGCCAGGGAGGGACATCTCACCGCCGACGACGTGGCCCAGTGGGCCGATGGTAACCCAACTGACCGACGCGTCGGCCGGCTGCTTGGCTTCGACGCCAACTACTATACCGTCTTCCGGCCCACCGTTGATCTCCTGCCTCCCTTCGCGCACCAGGTTCTCGAAGAGCTGCCCGACGGCTCCCGCAAGGTTCTCAACGAGCGCGGCGTTGTGATCCTTGAGAAAGACGGTGTCACATCCATCCCCCAGGAGATTGACCATACCCTCAAAGGGCGTGCTGAATGGGAGCGATTGTTCCTGCCCAAGCTCCAGTATAGCATAGAACGGATCACAGCGCACATCGTCCACACAGGCGAAACGAGCCTCCCCTTCTTTGAGGGTGGCCTCGACTACTTGCGCCGGCCCGACCGCACCGACCTCCTGGGCCTGCACTGCGGCAGCCTGTACGGCGTCATCCGCAACTGGCTCGGTCTCGTCGGCTTGTCCTATCTGCTGGCCGACGACGAGAACCTCCTCGACGAGATGATCCAGACCCTGGCCGATCTCAGCTACCAGTGCACGAAAACTGTGCTCGAAATGGGCGCCCGCTTTGACTTCGGGCACTTCTGGGAGGACATCTGCTTCAATCACGGCCCCCTGGTCCGGCCCGCAGTATTCAAGACCAAAGTCGGTCCCCATTACCGGCGTATCACTCGCCTCCTACGGCACTATGGCATCACCATCGTTTCACTGGACTGCGATGGCAAGATTGACGAGCTGATCCCAACATGGATTGAGAACGGTGTCAACACCATGTTCCCCATCGAGGTCGGGACCTGGCATGCCAGCATCGAGCCTTGGCGCAGGGAGTACGGCCAGGAGATACGGGGCGTTGGTGGCATGGACAAGCGGGTTTTCGCCCGAGACTATGCAGCGGTTGATAGGGAGATTGAACGTCTCAAGCCTCTGGTTGACCTGGGTGGCTATCTTCCCTGCCCTGATCACCGCATCGCGCCCGACGCCAAATGGGAGACTATCCAGTACTACTGCGAGCGCATGCGTGTGGCGTTCGGTGGGTGACATACAATGACTGCCCGGCCTGACCGGTTGGCGATTCTTAGTGATGAAGTGTCTCTCTCGTTTGCCGAGGCTGTCGGCATCTGTCTCCCCTTGGGCATCCGCGCCTATGAATTGCGCAGCTTGCGCGGGGGACGCATCCCACACGTGAACGAGGACGATATTGGGGAGGTCATCGCGCAGCAGCAAGCCCACAGCCTCACCCTGATCGGCGTCAGCCCTGGTTTCTGCAAGTGCCCTGTTGACGATCGCCTGGCTACCATCGAACTGACAGACGGCCTTGACGCCGTCTTCCGGCTGATGGACCGCCTTGCCGTCCGCCGCATCACGGTATTCAGCTATACCCGCACCAGCCGTGATGCCCCGCTACCACCCCTCGCCATCGAGCACTTGCGGCGAGTTGCCGCCCGCTGCCGTGCCCATGGCGTGGAGCTCCTGATCGAGAATAGCGCCAGTTCTTGGGGCGATACTGGCGTGCACCT
The DNA here is from genome assembly GCA_034431995.1 of Chloroflexota bacterium. Lineage (GTDB taxonomy): Bacteria > Chloroflexota > DTOL01 > DTOL01 > DAOUCN01 > DAOUCN01. Next base: position 1,806 of record DAOUCN010000320.1, read on the forward strand.
GGCTGAAGTGGCAGGGCTGGTTGGGGCCAGGGTGACCTGGGATCCTGCCAATGCCCAGGCGGCAGGTGAGCGCGCCTACCCCGACGGCTATGCCCATGTCCGCCATCTGGTGGCGCACGTCCACTGCAAGAACTGGCTGCCTGGCCACGGCTGGGTCGCCATCAATGAGGGGCTGGTTGACTGGCCCGGCCAGCTCGCGGCCCTGCAGGCCGACCACTACGGCGGCTACCTCTGCATTGAGCCGCACCAGTGGAACGACCGGGCCAACGCTGCCCGGAACAATATCCATCAGCTTCTGACCATGCTCAGGATGTTGCCACAGCCAATGGGGCAGAACAATGCCTAAGGGCACCCGTTGTCACTCAGAGTCGAAGCTGCTCACCGATCCTCGGACTGGCGTGCGTGTCCGCCAGGTCACATCTCACCCGTCTATTCACCACCATCCCTTCTTCTTCATTCAGGCCTATGATGATGCCATGCGCTACCTGTTCTTCGTTTCACACCGTACAGGGTTGCCGCAGGTCTTTGCCGAGGAGCGCAGCAGCGGCGACGTGATCCAGTTGACTGACCGGCCAGACCTAAACGAGTGGTCGGTGTGGCCGGGCCATGGCGGGCGCACAGTCTTCTTCACCGCAGGCACCAGCGCGTGGAAGCTGGACCTAGTCACCCTCGAAGAGCAGTTACTGACTGACTTCTCAGCGACCCATTGCCATGGGCAGGGCATGGTCGCCTCAGCTATGGGCACCACTGGTCTGTCCCGAGATGATCGTTGGTGGGCGGTCAGCTTTAAGGTCGGGACTGAATCCGAACTCGTGATCATAGACACAGAGACCGGCGACCACCGGGCGATCCTTCGCCGCGCTTCCATCGGTCATATGCAGTTCTGTCCGGACGATGCCAATCTGATCTTCTACGCAGGCCCTCTGACGGACCGGGTGTGGGTGATCAACCGCGACGGCTCCAACAACCGCCGGCTCTATCAGCGTGTCCCGGGCGAGTGGATTACTCACGAATCCTGGATTCCCGGCACCCGCGAGCTGGCCTTTGTTGATTGGCCCAAAGGCATGCGCTGCGTTCAGGTGGACACGGGCGTCGAACGGAGAGTGACGTCGTTCAATGCCTGGCACCCTGCCTGCAACCGGCAGGGCACGCTCATGGTCGCCGATACCAACTTCCCCGACATCGGCCTGCAGCTCTTCAATCCCCGGGATGGCGTAGGCACTCCCCGCACCCTATGCTACCCCGAATCATCAAGCATCGGCACGCATTGGAGCGGCCCTTTCCCCTACGAGCATGGCCCGATCAAGGTCTACTCGCCACAGCACACGCATCCCCACCCATCGTTCTCGCCCGATGGGCGTTATGTTGTCTATACGAGCGACAAGACAGGCTTCTCACAGGTCTACGAGGTTGAAGTGCCTGCTGACTCGCTTGGGTAGTCTCGCACCATCTGGGGGGCGTAGGGGTTCTCCAAGCTGTGCTCATGCAGCAATCGCCTTCAAGTCTCACCGAGCCAGCGCCCGTTGCACCGTCACCCGGATGATGCGGATGCAATAGTGGGCGTCATGGCGCATATTCTTGATGTCCATCTCGGCAATGTCATGGCTGCTGCCGGCCATGATGGTCACTTTCTTGGACTCAGGCAGGCTGAAATGGGCACTGCTCAAGCCCGCCGTGCGCCAGCCCTCATCAATGCCGGCCTTGACCAGGTTCCAGCGCAAGTGCTCGCCCCAAAGGCCGCCCACCTTCATCTTGACACCCGTGCGTGGGAACTTCCATTCCACGGGCTCGGCGAAGACCTCAACGTACCCAGGCGGCACGCAGGCACTACCAATGACCTCAACGCCAACAATTGGCTCGTCCTCGGTGAACGTAATCGCCCCGTAGGGTGGCACATCTAGTTCCACGCCATCATTGTTGAACTCCGCGCCGACATAGGGATCTGTGCGGCCCAACTCGACGCAGAAGTTCGGATAGTTGAAGGGGGCCCAATACTCCTTGACGACCGGTATGTACTCATTCACCTGCTGCGGCGTTCCCTCTGCTGCCATCTTCTTGACTTGACGTTCTTGCTCAGTGTAATATTCCGCGGCCTGCCCGCGTACTGGGTTCTTGACAACCGCCCTGGCAATCGTGGCCATGGCTAACCTCCTCATAGTCGTAGTGAATGCAGGACATAGACGCCTCAGTATGCCTCACGATAAATGGCTTCGGCGTCAGCGACTGTGACCTCGCGCAGGTTATTCCGCAGGAGTCTGGTTACCTTCATAGCGGCTTGAGCCATGCCAGGAATAGCCTCCCTGGGAATGCCCAGATCAGCGAGATGCAGTGGCATGTCGCAGGCGCGGCACATCTCCACGATCCTGTCTATCCCGCGTTGTGCTGTCTCTACAGCCGACGCGCCGGGCTGAACACCCAAAGCCAGCGCGATCTGGGCATAACGCTCTGGGGCAGCAGGCAGGTTGAAGCGCATAACGGCAGGCAAGAGCACGGCTGTCGAGATCCCATGACTGACGTGGAACTCACCAGCCAAAGGATAAGCCAGGGCATGAGCCGCGGCTGTGTTCACGGGAGCCAGGCACAGTCCGCCAAGCAGGCTACCCATAGCCATATTAGTGCGTGCCTCAAGATCATCGCCATGCCTGACAGCCTGAAGCAGATTCGCCCCAATGGCCCTGATGCCCTGAAGGCTATACATATCCACAATGGGGTGGGCAAACTTGTTGGCGTAGGTCTCGATGCAGTGAATGAGCGCATCCAATCCTGTCGCGGCTGTAACAGGTGGCGGCATACTCACGGTGAGCACAGGGTCCACATACGCGGCATCAGGCACCAAGTGGGGACTCACCACCCCCTTCTTGAGCTTCTCTGCTTCGTCCAGAAGGATCGAATTAGGCGACACCTCACTGCCTGTGCCAGCCGTCGTCGGCAGGCAGGCCAAATAGAGCGAGCGTGACGCTAGCTTCTCGATGCCAAAGACCTCTTGCACGGTCTGAGTTCCCTCGCACAGGGCAGCCACCAGCTTGGCTACATCCATGGGGCTGCCACCGCCGAGGCCAACCACGGCGTCGGGCCCGGCTGCGCGAGCGGCAGCGAGGGTCCTCGCAAACATGGAGACAGTCGGCTCGCCCGCAATGTCGGTGTACACTGTCACACGGGCTCCTCCTGCCTCCAGGGCCGCCGCGATAGGCTCTACCAGCCGGGCCGTGGGCGGGCTAGTCACCACAAAGACGCGGCGCAGACCCAGGGCCAGTATATCTTCCGCGCATTGGGCAGCGCAGCCAGGGCCGAAGATGATCCTCTTCGGTTGGAGCAGGCGTACAGTTGCCATGGGAAACCTCCGTCATAGCCATCCTGTCAATTCCGCCAGAAGGCGCACGAACTCCACCATGTTCCGCCATGAGATGTCGGGCGGGATACCGTGATCAACACCGGGGATAAACCCTCCTTCCCCCAGAAGAGGCGGCACCACGCGCATGACCTCATCCCGCAACTCAGAGCCGCCTGCCGCCACGCGCCTCTTGTCCACGCCCTGACGGAAGGCCATCCGCCTGCCATACTCCCGGCGATATGCGACAATGTCGTTGTGCGCGGCTACCTCGACCGGGCGGGTGCAGTTGATGCCTGCCTCCACCCAGATTGGCAAAAGCTCGGCGATGTAGCCATCGGAATCAACGCAAACGACAGGGCAGCCCGCACGTTTCACGGTATCGGCCCAGCTCTTCCACGTGGGCAGCAGAAAGCGCCTGGTCATGGCAGGAGAGATCATACTATGGGCCTTATAGGCCATGTCCTCCTGGATCTCGAGATAGTCTATGTCTACGTGGGCCAGGATTTGTTCCAGTGTGCGCAGCACAAAATCCGTCCAGAAGGCGATCATCTCTTCCACGAAGTCTGGCTGCTCGATCATGAGCAGGCACAGCCCCTCGAAGCCGCACCACTCACGCAGTTGCCAGAAAGGCCCGTTGACATTGACGCTAAGGGGATAGTCACGGTGGCGTAGCACACGACAGCGCTCCTCGAAGTCGGCGGGGAATCGCTCGCGGTGGCGCGGGTCGTAGCGCCATGTTATCTGTTCTTCCCAGTCGTGGCGGTTTTGCACCGGGAAGCGGTGCCACTTGCGCGTAACGAAGTCCTTGGCCGAGCGGATGTAGGTGTAATCATACTCGTCCGAAATCTCCGTGATTGCACCCATCCAGTCCTGGACGATATAGTGGCCATCCCTATGCTCCAGCACCTTCTCCTCAAAGGTGGGGATCATTTTGAACGACACGCCCAGGTCGAGTGTGTCGCCCGGCTCATAAGGAATACCAAGATGGACCATCAAGTAGGCGAACCAGTCCGCCCCTTCTGGTAATCCCTGTTGGCGCCATGCTCTCAGTGTGGATTCGCGTGGCCTGCCTGGGTCGAGGAACACCCTGTCGGGCCGGCCAAAGGTCAGAGTTTCACGGAAGCGCTGCCGTTCTGTCATCACAGGAGTAACCACCTCACTATTCTCGATCCACTCTGGCCAGACGACTCACCCTCTGCCTGGACAGAAGGGTGCCAAGTAGGGCCGCGGCTATGAGACTGCTCAGCCCACCCATGGCTGCCGAGCCCCGAAAGCCGAAGCTGCTGAAGCACCAACTCCCGATGAGCGGCGCAAGCGTGCCCGCCGTGGCGGTCAGCGTGTAGTATGCCCCAATGTAGGCCGAACGCCCATCTTCCGGCGTGACTTCGAGCAAGGCGTTGAGGCTGGCCAGCCCATAGCCGGCTGTCGCTACCCCGGAGACGAAGTACAACGGCAGAGTCTGCCACCACTGGTGCACGAGCAGCCAGCCCAGCGGGACAACGGCCAGAGCCATCGCACTGACCGAAAGTAGCCAAGGCGCTCCCCGCCGGTCCAGTGTGCCGCCCAGGAAAGCCAGGCTGGCCGTTTGCGCCGCCGTTGCAAAGGCGATGAGGGCACCGATGGCGTCCGCACCTAGACGCAGGTCCTTTGACATGTACACCACATAGAATGGCGTAGCGATGGCCGAGGTCACCGTCCACAGGGAGACGCCCACGACGAAGCGCCCGAAGGGTTCGTGCCACATTCGCCGCAGGTCGAGGCCCAGGCCCGAACGCCGTGTCTCCAGCTTCTCGAGCGGCGGCTCAGGAATGCGACCATAGAACGAGGCGGCTAGCAGCCCCGTGGTCATGGACAGGGCAAACACGATCTGATACCCCTGGAAACCGCCCATCGTTACGATGATGAGGCCAGCGATAGGCGGCACCACCACGCCGGAAAAGAACTTAATGATGCTCCGCACAGACATGTACCGCCCACGAATCTCCAGGGGAACCACAAGCGGCACAAAGGCTGCCCAGGCCGGCGCACCCAGATTCATCAAGAACGAACGAACCATCTGTATCACCATCACGGCGTAGACCGCGGCCGGCCCAGCCAGAAGCAGAGGGATGGCGATCAGAGGGATAGCCATAAACTGCTCGAGCATGCGATGGAAGTACAGGCTGACCTTCTTCCGGCTGCGCAGACGCCGTACCGCCATGTCGCACGTGGCGCTGCCCACGATCATTGCCCCACTCTGTATCGCAGTTAGCAGGCCCACCTGAGCGCCGCTCGCTCCCAAGGCCAGGGCATACAGCGGTATGTATGTGGCAATGAAGGCGTTGCTGATGCCAATGAAGAGACCATCAATGAGGAACAGAATCAGCCCGCGCTGCCGCTGGGGCTGCGCCTCGACCCAGGGCAACAGCACCCCCGATGACTGCCACAATGCCCGAGTGACCAGACGGCTGCCCATGTCCCTAGCCCGCCGCTCCGCTGGGTTCGAGCATATGGAGCGTGGTGGCGGCATAGCGCGCCTGCACATTCACAAACTGGCCGTATCCCACTGGCGTCGCTGGGTGCCGCCGGAGCTCACCGAGTTCCGCTATGGCGCTGTGCAGAGCCTTGCCGATCTCTTCATCGCGAGTCAGACTGTACGCCATTGCCAGCCCCTCGGTCAACTGGCTGCCCATGCGCCCTGGTGGGCGGCATACCGGGCAGGATGTATAGCGGAACAGATTCAGGTCTGGCAGGTAGATCTTCTTGGCCAGCCAGCGGGCGCCACCGATGATCGCCTCGGCCACGCGCTGATCCTGGGCTAGACTATAGTACCGCCGCAAGCCCGCCAGCAGCACGCCAACCATGAAGCCTGCTTCGCCGTGACAGCGCGGTGGCTCGTGAAGGCAGTGGGCCTCCGCCAGAGGATGCTCCCAGCCCCCCGTCGGTTCTTGCTTCTCTAAGACCACCGACACGATGATCGCGGCCGCATTGAGCAGGCGCGGATCGTCCTCCATGCGAGCAACGCCGCACAGATGCACAAGATGCCAGCCGCACTCTCGAGCGTTGCGGAAATCGTAGTAGCGGAGGCCTCTGGTCAGCCGGAAGCCTGTTTGTCTGACGACGCTGCCCACGGTCTCGTCACCTGTCAGAAGATAGTGCAGGACCTCGCCCTCCAGGAAGGAGTGCGACGGCTGGCTCCTTGACCCAGCCATCTTGCTGCGGAAGAACGGGGGTAGATAACCACCTACGTGACCGGGTATGTGTATGTACTGGCCGCCGATCTGGCTGGCATCGCGAGAGTAGTTGCAGGTGTCAATGTCTGCTGTGTGCTGGGCGGCTCTACTCGCCAGTAGGCAGAAACGCGGATCGCCCCCGCGCAGAAACTCCATGTATTGCCAGAAAGCGGCATCGTACTCATTGTTTGACCAGAAGGTTTCAGCATCCGAGTACGTGTCACCGAAGTTCATGAATCCGTATTCGTGCCGGTCCTCGACACCCTGAGTCCACTGATCGAAGACCCGATCGAGCATGGCTTCGTAGCGAGGATGTGGCGATGACGCCTTCGGCGTTATCGTCAGCAGGGCGTTGCTCTGGTTCAGATGGCCGATGTCAGGGCGGGCGACAACAGGGTTCTCCAGCCAGTCGTGCCAAGTCCTGACCTCGTCAGCGTGGCCAGGGAAACCGATCGCCACGTCGGTGCGCAGGGCCATGCCTGCCTTTAGACGGTACTGTGTCTTCGTTTCATCATACCAGAAATACAGCTTGTGCCAGAGATCGGCATAGTCGGGTGGCTCTTCACCGCTCAGCTTTGGCAGGATTGTAACGGCAAGGCCCTGCTCGTCGTGGCGCACTCCCTTGGGGTACGTCTGCCAGAAGTGTCTGATGCAGAGGGCAAAAAGGTCGTTGCCATTGCCAAGAGTGAGGAATCCTGGCCACCGTCCGGTCACCCGTTGGCTGCCCAGGGCTGACTCTAGCCTGTAGGCGCGATCATGTTCTTGCACGATGGAGCAACCCTGATCAGAGCCACCGCGCCAAGGAAGTCGCATCTCTAGCGATTGCACTGTCAGTAGTGACGTTGCCTCGCCTTCGGTGGCAGCAGCAGCCGGGGAGACACGCTCCAGCTCCGCGGGCATGCGGTCTAGCTTGCTGGCAGGAAAGGCGGGCCCCAGGGACGGGCTTGTCACTACCGTCCGCTGCACCAGGTGAACAAAGGGCATCTGGGCATACACATGCAACCATACCGTCATGCGAAAATGCTCCATACCGCGATCATCCAGGAGCGGCAAGTCGAAGCGGATGACCGCCCGCTGCGGCCCAGCTTCCTGCAGAACCAGGCTGTTAACCATCCCATTGCGGATAGGCAAGCCATTCCCAAGCACGCCTGCAACAAAAGAATCCCCTGTCGCGAACACGTCCTGCCACGCCTCGTCGTTGGTTCGGCGCTCGAGGCGGATGGGATACGCTGCGCCCCGGCAGACGGTGACGCGTAGACCGCTGCTTTCGACAGCTATCAGATTGTCCTCCACGCGCCAGTGCAGCCCCCTGTCCCCTGCATGTGCTCCGGTGTTGAAGAGCACAGTCGCCTGCCTGCGTGGAGTGACATCCAGTATCGCAGGGCATGGCACATCAACGAGCACCCAGCGAGCCGAGCCATCAGGCCAGCGGGAGTGAACCCGAGTCTGAGCAGAGACCCGATCGTTGTCGCAGACCAAGGTGCAATCTTGCGGCGCCGCAAAACGGCCCGCAGGCAAGGGAACTCCAAACGTCAAAGGCAAGCCGCTGACCTTCTCTGTCCCCAGCTTTACAATCTCAACAGGCACCTCTGTTCGTAGTGGCGCGTACTGCACGGGAGTCGTATCGAGAATACAGTGTGCCTCAGCCGCTGCCCCGCCACGCTCAGTGGCTGTCACCGCCACACGGTAACGGCTATCTGCGCGCAGGCCAGGCAGCTCAAGGGCATGTAGCCTCTCAGACTCCGTCGTCTGGCTGGTCACCCGATCCCCTGAGTCTCTCTCGTTGATAGCCTCGACCCTGGTCGCTGCCGCCTCCGCTGTAACAAAATGCACCTGGGCTCTGATGCCAGTGGCGTGCTGTTGGACGATCCGGACTGAGAGCCGGGATATGTCAGGGATGAGCAAGGACGGCTCGGGACACTCTGGCATGAAGACGATGCTCTCCAGGTAGCACGGGCCTTTGCCCACAGCGCGGACGGTGAAAGGAATATATCCCCCGAGAATGTGCGCTGGCTGTGAACAGGCGATCAGGTGCCTCCGGTTATCATGCCGCCAGGGACGCACGGCCCCCACAGGATCGGCGCCAGCCATGATCTCGAAGGTGTAGTCATCGTTCTCATCGTCGTAGATGAGCAGGCCGATGTACCTGGTGCCAGTGATCCTGGCGGCATCTTCTTCTTTCCAGAAGCGATGGCGCAGGGTGGCCGGGATGCCCGATGCAGCCAGCCCCGGCGTGCGAAAGACGCCATTCTGGGACCGACACGTATTCCCAGCAAGGTAAGTGCCCAGGTCAGGCACCCATTCGGCGATAGTCTCGGCACGGATAGCTCTGAGGTTGAAGTTACGCGGATCATCCAGAATGGCCTGAATGCGATCGTCGCCAACAACATCAATGTGGGGCACAATGTTCATGGGGTTCTCCTCAAGACAGCGGACCGAGTGGAGTGCAGAACAAGGATCCGCACTCCACGAGACATGCCACTATTGTTTGGGATAGCTGATCTTCAGCATCCCCTCTACGTCCAGTGGGTCAACGCCCCATCGCGTCTTGAGTTCCTCCCGTGTTTTGCGTTCGGCTTCCACCTCTTCCTCCAGGGGTAGGCGAATGCGCTTGCCGTCGTGCAGAGCCGATTCACGCGCGCCCATCTCCATCATGAGGGACATCAGAGCGTCCTGCTCGTTGAACTCGCTTGGGCGCAAGCCGCGCACAGCTAGAGCGAAATCAACAATGTGCTCAGCGACAGGAATCGGATACCAGGGGCGGTTGTGGTGACTGGCGCTTGGCTGGTGGTCGGCGAAGGGATTGGCGTATTCCACATGACCGACTGGTAGGTCGCAATAGACGCGTTGCCAGCGGCCGTTGACAGACTCCATCACGATGGGGAATACCTGGTCATGCCCTCCACCGCCAGATGCCAGGGCCGCGTCGGTGCAGTAGCGCACCTCACCAAAACCGTCCCAGCCTCTGCCAGGGATGGCAGCATAGACGATCGTGCCACGAGCACCCTGCCATTCGGTGTAGCCTGGCCGTGAATGGCGTCCCAGGAAACCTTTGATGTTGGCTGCGTGATCCATCACCAGCAAGTTGCCCGGAAACCAGAAGAAGCAGGCCCTGTAGGTCTCGCGGGTGTGAAAACGCTCCGGTGTGGAATAGAACGATGCCGTCGGCATAGTATGCTCAATGGACTGCACAGCCATCGGGTGGCACCCAGCGAAGGCAATCCAACGGGAATCATTATGATAACCCGTGTGATCGTTATAGCTGACAACGCGCTCCATGTTTCCCAGGAAACCTGTCGCCTTGATCTTCTGCACGATGCGGTCTATGGGAAAGCGGAAGAAGTTCTCGCCGACGCGCACGATCACGCCGTTCTTGCGTGCCGTCTCGACCATGTCTTTCGCCTGGACGATCAGACTGGCCCAGGCTGTTTCGGTCAGGTTGTGGATGCCATGAGACGAGAGATAGACGCTGATGGAGTGATGTGACGGGATCGGCGTCACAACCAGAGCGGCCTCCATGGGCCGGGCCTTGACCAGCTCATGAATATCATAGAAGGCCGTAACCCCCAGGAGCTCGGCCAAGTTGTCGGCGTGATCGCGCATGGGATCGCACACTGCCACGACCTTTACCCAGGGCGTCAGCCAGGAGAAGAGAGGGGCATAGACCGTCTGCGAACGGCGGCCCGCGCCGATGAGGGCAATACGAACGGGGTCCCGTGGTTTGACAAACGTGTTCATGGTTCTGTCTCCTTATTCCACACGACCTCAGGCGGAATCGCGTATAGGGCGGGCCACTGTCCCACCGCTCAGGCTGCTAGCTTGAAGAGGGACGCGGCATTCAGACCAAGGATATGAGCTTTGTGCGCCTGGGGTATCTCGAGGCGGTCAACACACGCAAGCATGGTGGCGATGCTGACCCAAGGATGGTCGCTAGCGAAGAGGAGCCGTTCGGGCCCGGCGAAGTCATAGGCGTAGCGCATAGCCAGGGCCGACGGCGTCGCCAGGTCTAAATAGACCCGTCGGTAGTACTCCGACGGTGGCCTGGTGATGTGCTCTCGTCCCCGCCCCTTGACCTCCACCTGCTCCTCGATGCGCCCCATGATGTAGGGCAGTACACCGCCACCGTGGGGATGGACGACGAGCAGCCTTGGATGCCCCTCCATGATGCCGCCGAGCACGAGGCGCAGCATGGCAATTGACGTATCTACCATGAACCCAAGCATGGGAATCATGGAGTAGTCCTTGACCTCTCTGGCCCACGTGGGCACCGTGGGATGCAAGAGGAGAGGTACGCCGAGCTCTTCGAGGCGGCTGTACAAGGGCTCGAACTGGGCCGAGTCCACCGGTTGGCCCGCAACGTGGGAAGGCATCACGATGCCATGCAGGCCCAGTCGTGTCACTGCACGATCGAGCTCACGGAGGGATGCGCCCACATCCCCCAGAGGAAGGCTAGCGAGGCCAACGAAACGTCCAGGGAAACGTATGCTCAAGTCTGAGAGGTAGTCGTTGCACAGACGGCTGCCTTCGATCGCCAGGTGCGGCTCCAACCATTCTGGTCCGGGGATGTTGACGCTCACCACACTGATGTCTATCCCCGCTTCGTCCATTGCCTGTAGGGTTGCCTGGGGGCTGTACCGCTCGAGATCCAGCGAGAATTGCTCCACGCCTCCGTAATCAATCAGATACACGCCTTTCTGTCCCGTGACCCTGAGGGCACCCCTGTTGCGGGCAAGAAGCTCCGCGTAAGCCTGGGGAAAAACATGGCTCTGAGCATCGACGCGTAGCATACGACACCTATTCGGACAGGAAACCGCCGTCCACCAACTCGCGTCTGATGCGGGCTATCTCACCCTCGGACAGGGGACGTAGTGGGCGGCGCATACGCATAGAGGGGAACTTGCCCATGAGTGTCATCGCGCATTTCATGCGTTGGTGGGCATCACTGGAGGGCTCGCCAAAACGGTAGACGATCTGCGCGAGAGGCCGTATCTTCTCCTGGGCGGCGTAGGCTCCCTTGAGGTCGCCAGATAGGGCCGTCTTCACCAGCTCAACGATCAGTTCGGGCACGAAGCCAGCAAAGCCCACGAGGGCACCGTCGCAGCCGTCCAGTAGCGTGGCAAGAAGATACTCGTCGTGGCAACTGACAATGGAGACGCGCGGTGTTGCCGCCTTGAGCTTGCGATAATCGTAGCCCCAGCGGGCCATGTCCCGTGTGCCCATCTTGATGCAGACGACACGCGGCATCTTGACCATCTCGAGCATTTCGGCCAGGGAATAGCTAGCTTTGGTCCAGGCTGGATACTGGTGGACAATGATGTCAATGTCGGCGCCCTCAGCCACATCGTGGAAGAAACCGAGAGCCGTTTGAGTGGTACGGCCAAAGCGCAACCAGTGATGGGGCGGCATCAAGAGGATCGCATCAGCGCCGACCTCCTTTGCTGCCAGCGCCTGGTCAATGGCTTCGTCGCTACCCTCAGCGCACACGCCCGACACGATCTTCACCTTGTCACCGACCTCGTTAGCCAGGACCTGTGTGACAAAGGCCCGCTCGCGGTTGCGTAGCGACATCACCTCACCCGTGTGCCCGTTGCAGACCAAGGCTGTCACACCCGGCACAGAGGCCAGATAGCGAACATAGCCGCGCAAGCCGTCTTCATCAATGGAGTCATCATCTCGAAATGGGCAGAGGGTGGCCGGCATAACCCCTGTCCAGGGCTTGGGAAACAGGTTCAGTGCTGCCATCTTATTCCTCCTGTAGCTAAACTGCCGGCGGCACGATACATCTCCAGGATATTCTCGACGGGCGTCTTCGGTTGAATCTGGTGCGTTGGGCCCAGGATGAGGCCGCCGTCGCGGAAGAGCTCTCGGCGCAGCTCGACCTCCCGGCGTATGTCGGCGCGGGTGCCGAAGGGCAATGTAGACTGGACGCTGATAGTCCCACGGAAGGCGATGTGCCCGTAGAACTCCCGGTGCAACTCGCGTATACCCATGCCATCGGCGTCCACCTGTACCACATCGAGGATGTCCAGCCCCATGTCCACAAAGCGAGGTATCAGTCGCCGCACGCTGCCACAACTATGGAGCATGGCTTTTGCCCCGTACTTGTGGGCCAAGTCAATGTACTGCTGGAGATACGGCGCAAATAGCCGGTCGAAGGTTTCAGGACTGATGAGGAGGCCGCGCTGGCTGCCGAAATCCTCGCCTAGAGCCAAGATGTCGATGGCGCCACCGGCAGCTTGAAGTGTCCTTTCCATCATCGTATAGTAGAACTCATGCCGCTTCTCCATGAGCATCACATAGACCGAATTCTCGCAGGCAATGTCGAAGAGAACCTGCTCGACACCGCGGCAGCGGCCAATACCATTGATGAAATCGGGTATGCCAGCGCCACCGCAGACGAGAGCATACGCCGATAACCTGGCACACTGCGCTCCGATCTCTGAGTAGTCATACCAATCGGCGGAAGGAAAGCGGAAGTGCTGCAGTTCGTTGACCGTGGTGACATCCTTATAGGGCAGGTAAACGCTTTCCGGATAGGTGCCATCCTCATAGGGCATGTTGGCGTAGCGCTCGCCGAAAAGCCCCTCCCAACTGCCATCGCTGAACTTCCGCAGTTCTGGGCCCACGTAGCATGGAGCCACAGTGCGCAGGTCTACTCCCAGCAGCACCTCTAGCTCTTCGGTTGAGCTAACATCCAGAAACGCTTTGAGGTCGCGGTCCATCTCGGGTGTTGCCTTGTAGTAAACCGGCAGCCGGTCACAGCCGCGGTAACTGAGGGCACGGATGACGCGTTCCTTCGAGGATAGCATAGGTTTGTGCATGCCATAGGGTTCGCTAGATGCCACACTTCGTCTCCATATGCGGTTGCTTTCTGGCATGATGTGCGCTCTGCAGCGGACTATACCCCAGTCCAGTCCACGAGGATGCCCAGATAGTCGCCGCTTCTGCCTCCCAGCAGGCGACAGGCCTCGGCGAAGTCTCTCGCCGCGACGTGGTGGGTGATCAATGGCAGCAGCCGCAACCGTCCCACCCTCAGCCACTCAAGAGTCGCCAGCATCCGCTCGGGACGCGCCCCAGCCGGAAAGTGGATGGTGAGCTCCTTCAGGAATGCGGCATGGGCATCTATGGTCTGCGGACTCGCCCAGTAGCCGACGAGGACCACATGCCCTAGCGGCTTGACAATATCTAGGGCCTGCATCATCGTCTGGGGGCTGCCGACGCAGTCCACGACAGCATCGGCCTGGCCACCAGCGATGGCCCCCATTCGCTCGTTCAGATTCTCGTGCTGTACGTTCACCGTCTCAAGGGCTGGAGCCGCCGTCTTCGCCAGCCGCAGTCTGGTATCGTGATGGCCAGACAACACAACACAACAGCCTCGCGCCAGCGCTGCCTGAGCCGCACACTGGCCAATGATCCCGTCGCCAATCACCACGACGCTCTGGCCTGGTATGTCCGGCAAGCGGGTGGCAGCGTTGTAGCCAACCTGGGCAACAACAAGGCCGGCAGCCTCCCGTGGGTCAACACCGTCAGGGATGGGCACAACATTGGCAGCGGCAGTGACCACCTGCCGGGCGTGGACACCTCCCATGCTGGCCATGCCGACAACACGATTACGGCGGGTGAACACCCGCTGGCCCAGAGCCAGGCTGGTGACCTTGCTGCCAATCCACTCAAGCCGCCCCACGCACTGATAGCCCAGGGCAATGGGGAAAACGTAGGGGGGCTCGGGGAACTCCTGGCGGTGAACGTGCCCCTCCGTTCCGCCACTGATGAACGAGTACTCGGTGCGGATAACGATGTCCTCAGAACCAGGTTCCTGGACTTCAACCTCGGCCAGATGTGCTTCAAATGGCGCCGTGGCGACGCCCACGAGAACCTTCATGTCAGGCCTCCTCTGCCTGCCCCTTGAGGCTGACATACGTTCCGCTGGCGCGGGCACGCGCCGCAGCGTCGAGGATGCGCACATAACGGTAGCCATCACCCTCGTTGGGCGTCGGAGCAAAGCCGCCTTCAATCGCGGCGATCAGGGCGTGGTAGTGCTCCCAACGGTCGCCTTGCGTTGCCATCCGCGGCGAGGCGTGCTCACCCTTGCCTTCAGTGCTGTACCATTCCGCCGAGAACCACTTGTGGACGATGACACCACGCTCACACACCAGGTTGAACGTGTTGGTGGAATAGCTCCATTCCCGTTTGGCGGCCCAACTAAGCGTCATCTGGATGTAGCGGCCACCGGCGAAGTTAACCCCAATCGTTGTCACGTCATCCTGATCGAAGTCTTGCACATAGCGCCCGGCGTGGCTCCAGACCGAGGAGGGCTCGTCCCCGGTGAGAGCCAGGAACGTGTCGAAGACGTGCGCTCCATATTCATCAGCAGGAGTGCAAAGCCGGCGGTCGAGATACCATGACCCTGGAGTTGCCCACGAGCCGGGAGGCCCCACGTAGTAGAAGAAGCCGCAACGCACGGCGCCGAGGGTGCCTGTGGGGGCAGTGAGCTCTTGCAGCTTCTGAAACAGATCGGAGCCGAGAGCCCGCAACGTGGGGTGAAAACACCTGACGCCGCTCCGCCGGACGGCCTCGACGATCCGTTCTGCCTCAGCTAGCGTGTTCGCCATGGGCTTTTCGAGCATCAAGTGTTTGCCCGCGCCAGCCGCTAGTTCCACCAGATCGGCGTGCGTGAAGGCCGGCGTGAGCACGGCCACAATGTCCACATGCCTGTTGTGACACACCTCCTCAGCAGACCGGGCCACCTGTGCTTCGGTTGCGGTTGCTGCGCTGTGGGCTCGCTCCGGCATGGGATCATAGACAGCAACACACCGCACGCGCTGCGACTTCTCAAAGACGAGACGATGCCGGTTCCACACTGATCCGCAGCCGAGTACGCCGATTCCATAAACCTTCATGGTGATGTCCATTCCTGCGCTGTAATGGCCAACACGTGACGGGCAGCCTTGATCGCAGCATCCGGCGTGATGATGCTGGCGCCATGCGCCCGGGCAGCGTCGAGCAGAGTCTCTAGCTTCTCCTGCATGTCATTCCATTCCCTCTCACTATCCATATCCCAGTCGTGCAGGAAAGCCTGCACACAAACCGGTAGCTCAGGATGCTGCTCAGCGTACGCCACGTAGGTGTCAAAGATCGCGAGCAATCTGTCGAGGGGATAGCCCAGGTACAGGAAATGATCCCTGTGCCCGACCACAAGGTCGTTGCTCACGGGAATAACCCACAGGTCATCCCAGGTGAAGGCAGTGTACTTCATGCGTTCGTCGAGTATCCTGCTATGATCATAGTATCGCCCCACCTGTGTTGGGCAGTAGCTCAGGTCTGCCTGGTAGCCAATGCTCTTGAGCAAGGCAAAGGTCCATGGCTGCACGGCCAAGTGGCCCATACGGAACCAGCAGGGCTTCGTACCGATTTGGATCAAGAAGTTGGCAAAGGCCGCTTGGCAGGCAGCCTTTACCTCGTCGCGATTGTGGTAGTCAATGTTGTGGACATGAACACCAAGCTGGTGACTGCGATCCCGTGCCCGTAGAAACCATGGCAGCCATCTAGCTAGCGTGTTCTTGCTATCGCTGGGGCGGGCCTGGCGGCTCATGTGCGTCACATAGTACGTCACCCGTATGCCAAGCCGATCCCACAGCTCCAGTCCCCGGGCAAAGGTCTCTTCCCAGTCGTACTGCCGCCCACTGCCAGCGTGAAGGCCATCGGGCAGCACGGCTGTGTCAACATCCGTTGAAATGAGCAAGAAGATCACGGCTGTGCGGGGCCCAGGTCATCGCCCGCATGGGCGACGTAGCACGCCACCTGGTCGCGGATCCAGGCCTCGGTGATGCGCACATACTTGATGCACTGGCGCTGGCCAATGGAATAGGTGCAATGAAGAAACCCGTCTTTCGACTGGAAGATCACCGGGTACTCCAGGCGGCGGTTAAGGTTCTGATTGGCCTCGCCCACAAAGCCATCGCCCGTATCGAGATGACGCATGTATGGCCAAGTCTTGCCCTCATCTTCCGACAGCGCGATTGTCAGCGGATAGCGCTCGCGCGGCCAGAGGGTTGCGTTGGGA
This sequence comes from Chloroflexota bacterium, assembly GCA_034431995.1. Classification (GTDB taxonomy): domain Bacteria; phylum Chloroflexota; class DTOL01; order DTOL01; family DAOUCN01; genus DAOUCN01. The sequence continues at coordinate 18,412 of DAOUCN010000320.1, forward strand.
TCCTCGTCTTGTGCATTGCAGTTGTTGAAGATAATGGCAATCGGGCCGCTGGCCAACCTGATGGTGCGGATGGAGGCATTGTTGTTGGGCAAGGTCGTGCGTGTTGGCTCCGTCCACGTGCGACCGTAGTCGCGTGAGTGGCTGACGTAGATGCGGTCTGCTGCCCGGCTGCGGAAGAAGGCAATCAGCCGGCCAGGCGATAGCTCGATCACCGAGGCATGAACCCGACCCCGGCTGTTGGGCACTGGGTGCTCATGCCACGCCTTGCCGCCATCAGACGAGATCTGCATCACGGAGTAATCCTCGCCATGCCAGCCGCCAGCTTCCAGGCTGTAGTAGAAGGGAAGCAACCATTCGCCGTTGCTCATCACCACAACCGGCTGGCGGATGAAGGAGCCAGGAGTGGCAAAAGCGACCTCGATTGGCCCCCACGTATGGCCGCCGTCTGTGGACACACGCTGTCGTACAATGGACGTCCATTGCTTGTTGAAACTGCCGCTTGCCTGGCCGCTGACCACGAGCTTCTGCCAATCGGCGCGCCGACCCGGGCGGGTCTCTTGCGCCGTCCAGAAGCACCACACTTTGCCGTCGGGGGCGACGAAGAGAACGGGATTCTGCTCCGACCGCGTGTAGTCATCGGAGATCAGGACGGGCTGCGTCCAACGTGCTTGACCGACGGGCAGCCGCGACAGAGCGATCTTGACGTCGCGGTTGCCTTCTTCCGTGCCGGCGAACCACACACAGAGGAGATC
>DAOUCN010000321.1:0-23897 GCA_034431995.1 Chloroflexota bacterium
GAAGAGGCGCGGCTGGCCATCGTCTCCCCGGTCCACCCGACCGGGCAGAAAGCTGGCCTGGCCGATGAAGTTGGCGACAAAGCGATCGGCAGGGGAACGATAGATCTCCCGCGGCGAGCCAATCTGGCGCACGTGGCCGCGGTCCATGACCACAACACGATCCGACATGACCATGGCCTCGGACTGGTCGTGGGTGACATAGATGACCGTTATGCCAAGCTGCCGCTGCAGCGCCTTGATCTCGAAGCGCATGGCCTCCCGTAGCTTGGCGTCGAGATTCGACAGAGGCTCATCCAGGAGCAGAACATCAGGCCGCGTGACAAGAGCCCGAGCCAGAGCGATTCTCTGCTGTTGTCCCCCCGACAGCTCGTGGGGAAACCGGTCGCCAAAGCCGGCCATGTGCACCAATGTGAGGGCACTGTCAACCTGGCGAGCACGCTCTGCTGTCCCCACTCCCCGCAGCTTTAGGGGATAGGCTACGTTCTCACGGACGCTCATGTGCGGCCAGAGAGCATAGTCCTGGAAGACCATACCGAGATGCCGCTCGCTGGGGGGAACGAATATCCCTCCGCTGGCCGACGAAACCAACCGATCGCCGATGAAGATGTCGCCCTGGTTTGGACGGATGAAGCCTGCCAGGAGACGCAAGCTGGTCGTCTTGCCGCAGCCAGATGGACCCAGCAGTGACACGAATTCGCCGTCGCCGATGGTCAAGCTTACGTTGTCTACCGCCCGAACGTCGCCGAAGGACTTGGACAGATTATGCAGGATCACCTGAGACATGTCAATCCTTGCTTTCCGACCCTCAACTCCACTATCCCAGAAGGCTGATTCGCCCTCTGGTCACCACTTTGACCACTTGATTGGCAATGAATACTCCACTAATGATGACTACCGCCAGGGCGGCTGCTGTCGTCACGTATCCTTCCTGGAGTAGGGTGAAGACAGCAACCCCTACCGTCTCGTTACCCGATGAATAAAGGAGGGCAGAGATGGTGAGATCGTTGAAAGCAGGGACAAACACGAGGAGCCAGCCCGCCAGCAATCCTGGCCGCACCAGGGGCACAAGCACGTCTCGCAGGGCATCAGCGCGCGAGCCTCCTGAGATGAACACCGCTTCTTCCAGAGACACACTTACTTGCTGCAGGGAGGCAGAGATCGTCCGCTCCGACAAGGTGAGGAACTTGCACAAGTAGGCCAGCAGCATGATCCATATCGTGTTGTAGAGACTGATACCCAAAAGAGGGATGGGCCGAATCCAGGCCAAGATGAACCCCAGTGCCAGAATAGTCCCTGGGATGGCTCGCGGAAGGCCAGCCAGACCGGCGATGGCGCGTCGCAAGGGCATCCGCGTTCTCTCTGCCAGATAGGCCACCAAAAGACCCAGGAATGTGCACAGGGTAGACGCACCGATGGCAAGGAACAGCGATGTGTGTGCCGCGCTGCGAGCGAAGCTGAGTGTGACCAAGCGACGGTAGTTCGCCAGGGAGAGAGACTCCCAAGTGAGGGCCCTGCCATAGCCAGGGACGAGGGAAGACACGACGATGGCGGCGATAGGCGCTACAGCGGTGAGGAAGAAAACGATCAGGACCACGGTTGCGACGGGCCAGCGCCAGCGGCTTATCTGCACCAAGCCGCGCCGTCCGCCCTTGCCTGTGATGACGACAAAGCTGCGACCGCGGAAAAACACGTTCTGGATGGCCAAGACCATGCCCCCCATCGCCACCAGATACAGAGAGAGAATAGCCGCCACGCTGAGGTTGTTCGGCACGCCATAGCTGAGAACGGTCACATAGATGCGGGTGGTGAGCACGAAGTAGTTGCCAGGGATGCCCAGGATGGCCGGGATGCCGAAGTTGGCGATGAAGCTGGTAAAGCACAGGATAGACCCGGCGGCGATGGCAGGGGTGATCAGAGGCAGAGTGATGTCCCGCATCACGCGCAGGGTCCCGGCTCCTGCCACCTCGGCCGCTTCTTCCAGAGCCGGACTCATGTTCTCGAGGGCGCTGATGGTGGCCAGATAGACCAGGGGATACCCGTGAAGAACGAAAGCCAGGATGATCCCATCTGGGCCATAGATGCTGAACAGCGGCGTATCGCTTCCGCTCAGGGCCATGAATGCTTTGTTCACGTAGCCGACAGGTCCCAGCAGCTCCCGCCAGGCAAAGGCGAAGATGAAAGCCGGAATCAAGTAGGGAAGCGTGAGTCCCACCTTGAGCCAGGCGCGCCCCGGGATGTCCAGACGGGCGACAATCCAGGCCAAGACCGCTCCCAACAAGACGGAGATCACCGTGGCTATTGCTGACACCACCAGCGTGTTGAGGAGGGGACGATAGTACTGCTCGGCACGCAAGACCTGGGAGATGACCGCCACGGAATACCCGGTCTTGTGACGCACTGTCTGGATCACGATCAGCGCCAGCGGATAGCCCGTGAGCAGAGCTACCGCTGGCGCAGCAATCGCCCACGCCAGGTGGTCAAAGCGGTCCCACAGAGCTCGCAGCATGCTCGACTACAACCCGCCAAACACCTTGGCAAAATCGTCCAGTATCTTCTGCCTGTTGGTCCCCAGGTACTCCCAGTCGGTAGGGAAGACCTTGATAGACTCGATGGCCGGGGTGCCGGGCTGCGCGGTCCCTGGGCGGACTGGATTGTAGCCGAAGGTAGCCATCATCTTCATGGCCTCGGCAGTGAACAAGTAGTCGACCAGGGCCTTGGCCGTGGGCAGATTCTTGCTTGTCTTCAGGATAGCAACGGGCTGCGAGAGGACGATCGCTCCCTCTTTGGGATAGACCAGGTCAACGGGCGATCCCTGCTTCTTCAGGGACAGTACCTCGCTGTCGTTCGTCATGCCCAGATAGTACTCGCCGGTCGCTACATCCCGGGCCACTTCTGGGTTCCCCTTAAGGACCTTGCCGCCATTGGCGTGAAACGCCTGGATGAACGCCTGGCCGAAGTCCTTGGAGGCGACCAATGTACCAACGGCGGTGAAGGCACCACCCGAGTAGGCCGGCCCCGGAATTGCCACCTTGCCCTTGAACTTGGAGTCACTCAGGTCCTTCCAGCTTGTCGGCTTCTCCTTCACCTTGTCGGTGTTGTAAATCAGACACATGCCAGAGAAGCGGACTTCATAGTACAAGCCGCCCTCGTACTTGAAGGCATCGTTGATGTTTGCCGTCTCCGGGGGCACGTATTTCACCAACATGTTCTTCTTGGCCAGGGTGCGGAAGAAGTCCATGTCGGCCACCGAGATGACATCGGGCACGATGGCATTGGCCTGTTCTTCAGCCTGGAACTTGGCCATCACCTCGCCCGTGCCGGAGCGGTAGATGTTCACTGTCGTTCCGGGGTACTTGGCCTCGAAGTCCTTCTTGACGGCGTCAATGATCTCCCGGCGCATGGACGTGTAGATGGTCACGGTGCCACCGATCTTCTCCGCCGTTGGTGTAGCCGTTGGGGTCACACCACAGGCTGCTACCACGACCGCCACCAACGTAAGAAGGATCACCAGAGCCAGAGCAGTATGCAACGTTTTCATGTGCATCCTCCTGTTCTCATTTCATTGTGTTACTCGCCGATGGGACTCACGAACCACAAGACGCGGTCGCAGGATCACTTCCTGCCGAGGCAGGTTTCTATTGGCTAGTCGGTTGACCAGCAGTCGGCCTGCTGCCTGGCCCAGCTCTTCGACACGCTGTTCCACAACAGTCAGGGGACAGACGGCTAGGTCTGCCCAAGGCACTTCGCCATAGGCGACCAGGGCGATATCGCGGGGGATGTGCAGACCCTCTTGCCTAATCGCTCGGAGAACGCCAACGGTCAGGCGGGTACTGCCAGCAACAATGGCAGATGGTCGAGTGGCCAGGGCCAGAAGCTCCCTCGTGGTGCGCAAGGCAGCGTCCTCATCGAAGGGCAACCAGCGCACCAGGTGATCAGGGGGAGCAGGCCCCAGTGCTGCGTAGGCAGCCTGGTAGCCCTGGCAGCGGGCCGCCGCCGTATCGGTGCCTTCCGGGCCAGCGAGCAGGGCGATGTCTCGGTGGCCTTCCCTCAGCAGCAATGCCACTGCCTCGTATACACCGGCACGATTGTCAATGGCTACCACGTCGCCTGGCGACCTGCCCACGCCCCGGTCCATGACTACGATCGGCGCGGGGAAAGTCGTCAGGTAGCCCAGGTCCTGCTGCGCCAGGCGAGCCGGGGTAACGACTATGCCATCAACCTGTCGCCGGTTTAGCTCACTGAGATGGGCGCGTTCAATCTCCTGATCTTCGTTCGATTCACAGACCAGCCCAGCGTATTCCTGCTCTTGGAGAATGGCCAGCAGTCCCCGCAGGGCTGCCGTGAAGAACGAGCTTGTCGTGGATGGCAGAACGATACCGACAGTGCGTGTTGATCGCGTCTTCAGGCTACGGGCAATAGCATTGGGCTGATAGCCCAACTCAGCTACTGCCGCCTGGATGCGCGCACGCATGGCGGCGCTGACAGGGCGAGGTCCCCCATTGAGCGCATACGAGACGGTAGATACCGACGCGCCCGCCCGGCGCGCAACGTCGCGGATAGTTATGCTCATGTCGAAACGGTTCGATAATCTTATCATAGCACACGACTCGTCCGTTGTCAATACCTTTGCCTCGTCCTGATGCCAGATCCCCCCGCCTCCTGTTTCCGCATCCACGCCGTACATCTCGACACCCGAGCGCCGACACCCAAGACCCGATCTTGCGCTGCCCCGATCTCGTATGCTATACTGTCTTTGCCAGCCAGACTTCCTTTGGAAGTCTGAGACCGCTTTCCCTCGCGGTTGTGCCTCCAGCGGCATGACCACCAGGGCCTAGCCGATCGCCATGAATCGCATCGTCCCCGGAGAGCAGTTCCCGATCGAGAGGGGCCAGCGGCGGGTGCTCCTCATCAATCCGCCCGTCTACGACCTGCGCCTGGACTGGGCACGCTGGCAGCAGCCCTATGGTTTGCTCCAACTGGGCGGATTGCTCAGGGAACGTGGCGCCGACGTGCGCCTCCTCGATTTCCTGGTCGAAGGCACGACCGAAGCAGGCCGCCTCATCCGCCGCCAGGTCGCGCCCCCCGTAGGGGCAGGGCTTGCCTTGCCCACCGCTGCCCCGCCCCTCCAATGGTGGTGCTACGGTCTGCCGTGGGAGGAGGTGGGCCGGCGCGCCCGCCTGTGGAGAGCGGAAGGTTGGCAGCCCGACGAGGTCTGGGTCACCACCCTCACTTCCTTCTGGTGGCGCGGTGCCCATGAGGTCATCCGGCGCGTGCGCTACGACTGGTGGCCGCAGGCGCGCGTCGTGCTGGGGGGCCTGTATCCCACCCTCTACCCTGCCCACGCCGCCGCCCGCACCGAGGCCGACCTTGTCGTCACGGGCAGCATCCCAGAGGCAGCCAACTATGCCGCCGACCTTACCCTCTACGGAAAGACCCTCCCCACATGTGCGGGGGTCTACCTTTGGCGCGGTCAAGGCAGCGCACAATCTGTTGTCAACCAGATCGCAGCAAATGCGCGGCTGGGAGTGCGCGACTTCGCCTTCTTCGACGAGCGGATCCCTGGGCCAGACCCCAGCGGCTTTGACTACGTCCTCGAAGGCGTCAACCGGCTTCGGTTCAGGGTGCGCTTCGTTGCCCTGGGCAATCTGTCTGCTCACGAGGTCACCACATACCGCGCCAGCCTCATGCACGCCGCTAGCTTCAACGAGGTCTACCTGTCCGACGACCCGTCCACCGCTCTGGACGGCGACATGCAGCCGTATCTGGAGGCGGCGAGGTTGCTCCAGACCTTTGGCGGGCTGAAACCCCGTGACGGCTCCCTCAGCGCTATCGCCATCGCTGGCCGGCCGGGGGAGAATCTGGAGGACACAGCCCGCAGGCTGATCTACCTGGCACACGTTGTCGGTTCCGTGACCGTCTTCCCCTATCAGCCCACGCCAGAGGAAGGCCACCGCCTCGGTGCGGGCGAGCCTGATCTGGTGAACGGCAAGCTGTTTCCCTTCGCCGCCAGCAACGGCGTGCGGTTCGAGGACTACACAGAGTTGTTACGCTTGGCAGCGACCCTGAACAGCAAGTATCGCGACGTGACCTTCGACTTCTTGGGCGAAGACCTCGTCGCCCGCTTAGTCCGTGAGAGTATCCGATCTAATGGCTGGAATGCCAAAGCAACCGTAGGGGCAAACCGTGCTCTTCCGCGACTCAATAGATGATCCGACGCGCATCGGCGCCCTAAGGACCGGGGCGACCACGGCGCTGCTCATCAACCCGCCCATCTACGACACGCAGTACTGGGCGCATTGGAGTCAGCCGCATGGGCTGCTCAAAGTGGCCACCTGGCTCCGCCAGACGGGGTACAGGCACCTGTGGCTGATTGACGCTCTGGCAACCAACGAGAAGCGTGAGGTCCGCTATCGTGTCCATCGTGAGCGTCTGGTCATGCGCGACGACATGGTCAAGACTGCGTACTGCTTCGGCCTCAGCCTAGGCGAGATTCGAGAGCACATCCGCCGCCTTTGCGCCGAGCGATTCGTTCCCGAGGAGGTCTGGATTACGTCTCTGATGACGTACTGGTGGGAGTCTACCCGCGATGTGGTACAGATCGTGCTGGAGGAATTGCCCCACGCCCAGATTCGGGTCGGCGGCATCTACCCCACGCTTGCGCCCTGGCACGCCGAAGCCCGCATCGCATCCCTCGCCCCGGAGCGAATTACCATCGTCCAGGGCGAGATCTACGCTGCCTCCGACCTGCCCACCGATCTGTCCCTCTATGACGCTAGCCACAGCTTTCACGGGCGCGTGCCGACCTATGCCCTGATCACCGGCAGCCGGGGCTGTCCCTTCAATTGCGCCTACTGTGCCCAGCTCCAGCTCAATGCCAACATGCGACGCGTGCGCCACCGTCCGGCCAAGGACATTGCCGACGAAATCGAGGACAAGTACCGCCGCTATGGGGTACGCGAGTTTGCCTTCTACGAAGACAACCTGCTGATCGTCAAAGACGAGTTCATGGCCCTCATGGAGGAGGTCATCGCCCGCGGCCTGCACATCCGGCTCTCTGCTCCTGAGGGCACAGAGCCACGCCTGATAGACCCTGAGGTGGTGCGGCTGATGAGCCGGGCGGGTTTCCAGAAGATTCACCTGGCACTGGAAACGATAGATGAGGATATCTGCCGGGGGTGGAACCGGAGGCACGCTCGCCTCCTGCAATTCGAGCAGGCGGTGGACATCTGCCGGGAGTTCTTCGCCTCAGGCAAGCAGGAAGGCGTCAATGCCTTCGTCCTCTTTGGCACGCCCGATGAAGACCTGCAGGCGGTGGTCAACACGGCCCTCTATGCCTCTCAGCGGGCGGGCTCGGTCATCCCGATGCTGTTCACTCCTGTGCCCGGCTCGCACCTCTTTGCCCAGTTCGAGGACTACCTCTTGCGGGAGCGAGGCTGGGATCTGCACCACCTGAATGGCAAGCTGCTGCCCTTCCTGGAGTACAACCGCCGCCGCTATCCTTCCCTGCGCGCATCGGACTACCTTAACATGGAAGCCTTCATGGCCCACGTGAACAATGGCAAGGTGCGCAGCCAGGCCTTCGCCTTTGGCGGCGACGGCCCGGTCGCGCGCGCGTTCAGGCAGACGCTGGCGGCCGTGCCTTAGAGTGCGATGGGTCATCCGGTTGGCGTCGTGACCAGTGTGCAGCCAGGGCATCTGCGACGACAGCGAGTGCGGGAAGCATGACGGTGGCAAGAGGTGTTGCACGTTCTGCGAACTTCGGCAATTCGGAGGGAGATCCCTTCTTGACAGAGCTAGTTCGACGTGTTATGATGTCGGCGTGGTCGCGCGTCAAGATGACGGCTTGACATCCGTGCATGAAGAACCGGACAGTTGCCAACGAAGCGTTTCATCCACTGCAGAGGCGCAGAGAAGGCAGAATTCATGTCTGTTTTTCCGCCGAGACCTCTCGGTCTCAGCGGTGAATCGGCCTGCCCCAGAGTTATGCACGGATCCCAAGACCGCTAGTCCGCTGCAGGAGGGACTGGGAGCCTTGCCCGCCCCGTAACGGGCACGACGCGCGACTGCCCTCTCTCCACCGTAGGCGTGGCTTTCCAGGGAGTCATACAGATACTCGATGGGGGAAGATTATCGTGACTACCCTCATCGTCGCGACGGCGGCGCTTTGCCGCGTGGCTCCACGCGAATGTCACACCACGGCGAAGGACGGTCACGGAAGGAGGTGATCGAGCCGACCAACCAGGATGTATCGCGACGTAGGCATTGCGTCTGGGACAAGATGGGTGTCCGTACCATCACACAAGAAAAAGGAGGGTTCTTGTCATGTCCAAGAAACTGACGCGTCGGGCTCTACTCAAGCTCACCGCCGCTGGTGCGGCGAGCCTGATCGTGGCGTCGTGCGGCCCGACTCCGACACCGACCAAGGTGCCTCCAACGGCGACAAAGGCGGTCGCGGCGCCAACGGCGACCCGGGTACCCCCAACGGCGACGCCTGCCCCACAGCCTTACACCTTCAAGTTCCCAAGCTGGATGTGGGGCGAAGCCATCGTTGGCGACTGGTTCCGCGCTCGTGTCAAGGAGTTTGAGACCCAGTTCCCCCACATTAAGGTGGACATGCCCCAGTTTGCCACTGCCGAGTTTGAGGACAAGATCGTTACCCAGTTGGCCGCCGGCGATGCCCCCGACATCCTGCCCATTTTCACCAACATGCTGTGGCGTCTCATCGCTCTCAATCAGCTCCTGCCGCTGGATTCCTACCTGGACAAGTCCACCGTCAAGGCCAATGTCCTGCCCTCTATTAAAGTGTCCGTTGTTGGCGGCAAGACACACGGCGTCCCCCTCACCATGTCCCCTCAGTCGCTGCTCTACAATCAGGACCTGCTGGACAAAGCGGGCATCAAGAAGCTGCCTGAGACGCCCCAGGAGTTCTTTGACCAGGCGAAGTTGGTCAAGGACAAGACCGGAGCCTGGGGCTACGCCATGCCCACCAAGCCAGCCGATGTCTTGATGTCGTACATTCTCACCATGCAGTGGGTGATCGGCTTTGGCAGCGACTGGGCGAAGGCCGACGGCACCATCACGGCCAACGATCCTAAGAACAAGGAAGCCCTGACCTGGATCCAGAAGTTCCTCGACGCCGACCTCAGCACCAAGGGCCTGGACGCCCCGACCAACCGCAACCTATTTGCCGAAGGCAAAGTCGGCTTCATGATTGACGGGCCCTGGGTACTGATGAACGTCAAGGCCAAGAACGCCGAGCTGTACAAGAAGGTGGGCTATGGCATTTCGCCCACGCCAACCCATGCCGCTATCACCGGCGGAGCCTTCTATACGATTCCTGCAGGCTCCAAACACAAGGATGATGCCTGGCGTCTCATCGAGATCTGCCACAAGCCAGAGAACCAGCGCCGCTGGCTGGAAGATGCCGTACAGATCCCTGGCGCCGTGGTGACGCCCACCGAGGCTTTCCTCAAAGAGCATCCCTGGGTGAAGAACATGGTTGAGGTGGCGGCCAAGTATCCTGCTGGTCTGGGTTATGCGCCTCCTGGCTACGAGGTCTATGCAGCCGAGTTCCGCAAGCTGGTGATAGACTACGTCGGCCAGATTTGGGCCGGCCAGAAGAAGATAGATCAGGCCCTGGACGAATTGCAGAAGGCCCTTGAGGAATGGGCCAAGACCAAGAAGAAGTGATCATACACCGTCAGCGTGACGTACGGGCGCAGTGCACTGCGCCCGTACTGTCTACCTGTCCCCTAATTTGGGACGCATGAGACACGGTCGCCGCATGAGGATGACGTTATGAGCGCATTGGCTGTTCCCCCAGAGAGATCACACAAGCGCCGCCTCGACTGGTTGCCCATCTTCATGATCGCTCCCGCATTTGCCTTGATCACCCTGCTATTCCTCTATCCCATTGGCAGGGGCATCCAGATGAGCTTCTATGATGTGAAGCTCCTATCTCCAGGGGGAGAGCCCTTCGTTGGTCTGGCCAACTATCGCTCACTGCTCCGGCGACCGGATTTCTGGCAATCGCTGCGGGTGACGGCTGTCTATGCCGTGGGCGTGGTCAGCTTCTCGTATGCGCTGGGGCTGGTCACGGCACTCCAGCTCCACCAACGGCTGCGGGGACGGGCAGTCTTCCGCACCCTGATGATCGTCCCCTGGGCGGTACCAGAGGTCGTTGCGGTTCTCATCTTCACGTGGATGTTCGACGCCCAGTACGGTGTGGTGAACTTCTTCTTGATCAGGCTGGGCGTGATCCAGAAGCAGCTCGGCTGGTTGGTCATGCCGAACCTGGCCATGTGGGCGGTCCTGGCTGTGACGATCTGGAAGCAGTTCCCCGTGGCTACGGTCATTCTGCTCGCTGGCCTGCAGACGATCCCTGATGAGCTCTTCGAAGCGGCATCCATTGATGGCGCCAATGCGTGGCATCGTTTTCGCTACGTGACTTGGCCTGGGCTGCGGGCGGTGAACATCATTCTCGTGCTCATCTTGACCCTCTACTCCTTCCGCCGTGTTACCATTATCTATACGATGACTGCTGGCGGGCCGGCCCGGGCAACGGAGACGCTGTCCGTTCAGACCTATCTCCAGGGCTTCAAGTTCTTTGACATGAGCTATGCGGCCACCGTGGGCAGCGTCTTGCTCCTACTGCTGTTCGTCTTTACGCTTCTGTATTTCTGGGTGATCTCGCGCGGGGAGAGGGCCTAGATGAGCCAGAGACCACCTGCCAGACACAGCGATGTTCTCGCTATCCATCGTCAGGCCCGCCTGCGGCGGCGGGTGAGCCAGGTCGGCGTATACACATCCGTCATCGTCATCGTGCTTCTGGTTGTGTTTCCTTATTACTGGATGGCAGCATCGTCCCTGCAGGGCAAGAGCGTCTTCCAGTGGCCACCAGAGATCTGGCCGGCCACGGTGTCTCTGAAGGCCTACATGACAGTAGTTGAGAAACGGCCTATCGCCGTATGGTTTCGCAACACGGGGATCGTCTCTCTCACCAGCGCGCTCTTCGCCGTCGCTGTCTCGCTTAATGCCGCCTATTCCCTGTCGCGCTTCCGCACCCGCCTCAACGGCCTGTTTGGTATTCTCATCCTTGTCACCCAGATGCTCCCAGCAACGCTTCTGGTCATTCCCTTCTATATCATCTTCCGCGACCTCAAGCTGCTCGATAAGTTGCCGGGGTTGATCATCGCCGACACGACGTTTTCGCTCCCCCTCTCCATCTGGATGATGAAAGGGTTCTTTGACAGCATCCCGACCGACCTGGAGGAGCAGGCCATGGTTGATGGCTGCACCCGTTTTGCCGCCTTCTACCGCATTGCCTTGCCGCTAACCCTGCCCGGCATCGTGGCCGTGGCTGTCTTTGCCTTCATGGTCGGATGGGACGAGTTCTTCTTCGCCCGCACCCTCATTAGCTCGCAGCAATGGTGGGTGCTATCTGTCGGTTTGACCTCCTTCCAGGGTGAGTATACCATCGCTTGGAACGAGATGTTGGCGGCAGCAGTCATGTTCACCATCCCGGCTACCCTCTTCTTCCTCTTTGCCCAACGCTACTTGGTGCAGGGGCTGACAGGCGGGGCCGTCAAGGGATAGGATGACGTGGCATTCGTGACCGAGCTTGTCTGCGATACGTGCGGTGCCAGCTACCCCCACCATCGGCCGATCATCCTCTGCACGCGCTGCGGCGGGCTGCTCGACGCCCACTACGACTACACAGCCATCAAGCGCGCCCTGCATCTGGACGACGTAGCGCAACGACGGCCAAGCGTCTGGCGCTGGCATGAGTTCCTTCCCGTGACCGAGGAGCGGCATCGCGTGGACATTGGCGCCGGCGGGTCGCCCCTTATTGCCTGCCCGCGCCTAGCGGAATGGGTAGGTGCGGCGCGCTTGTATGTGAAATACGACGGTGTGCAGCCGACGGCATCGCTGAAGGATCGTAGCTTTGCCACCGCGGTGGGGAAGGCCGCGGAGCTCGGTGTGCGGGGAGCCATCACCTATTCCAGCGGCAATGCCGCCGCTTCTCTGGCCGCCCACGCCTGCCACATCGGCATGAAGGGGCTAATCTTGGTCAATGCCTGGGCAGACCAGGCCAAGCTCATGATGCTGCGCAGCTATGGCCTGCCCATCGTTCTCTTGCACTGGTCAAGCTTCGCCGAAGTCGAAGCCCTGCTGGTTCACGCCATCAATGATCTCTCCCTCTATTCCTTCGTCAGTTTCCAGAATCCGTGGCGGCATGAGGGCAACAAGACCTATGCCTTCGAGATATGGTGGGACCTGGGGCAGGCCATTCCCGACCACGAGATCCACCCCATCGGTACGGGCGGCGGCATCTACGGCGCCTGGAAAGGCTATCGTGAACTGCTGGCTGTGGGTTTGACGGATCGCCTTCCCCGCCTCCATGGCACCCAGCCTGCCGCCTGCCAGAGCCTGGTGACGGCCTTCAGCAAGCGGCTGCCAGTGGCGAGCGCCGAGGGCAATCCCCACGCCACCATTGCCGAGGCGATTGCCACCGACATCCCGCTGGGAGGCGGTCGTCGCCCCCTACGGGCCATCTATGACTCCGGGGGAACGGCTCTGGCTATCACCGATGAAGAGATGCTGGATGGCATCCGGCGCCTCGGTCAGGAGGGCATCTTCGCCGAGCCAGCCGGAGCAACGACCGTCTGGGCAGCCAAACACCTGGTGGAGAGGGGCGTCATCAAGAGCGATGAGACGGTGGTCTGCGTCGTGACGGCATCAGGGCTCAAGCAGCCCCTCGTCCTGGCCAGCCTGAGCGCAGGCGAGCTGCCCCATATGGATGCGACCCCTGGAGACCTGGAGCGTATTCTTAAGCTATGCCAGATCTGAGCGAGGCTCTTGTTGTCGGCGTTGACGGCGGGCAGACATCCACCAGATGCGCCATGGCTACCCGTCGTGGTCAGGTCCTCGGTTACGGCAACGGTGGGCCACTCATCCACCTGGCTGCCGAAGGGGGCCGCGCAAGGTTCGTTGAGTCTATCGGTGCGGCTCTGGCGGATACATGGAGATCTGCAGGCCTGCGGCCGCGCAGCGTGATGGCGGCTGGTCTCGGTCTGACAGGCGTGGAGCGTGGCTCAGAGGAGGCGACCATAGCCACCGGCCTGCTGGCAGGTCTCCTCAACGCTTGCAGGGTGGACGTCCAAAGTGACGCGGCCATCGCTCTCCTGGGCGCGCATGAGGGCCAGCCTGGTGTGGTTGTCATTTCAGGGACAGGCACGATCGCCCTGGGCATGGACCGGCACGGTCGTTTGGCCCGGGCGGGTGGATGGGGCTGGCTTCTGGGCGACGAAGGTAGCGCGTGCGCCATCGGCCGCTCGGGGCTCATCGCTGCCCTGGCCGCCTATGATGGCACGGGCTCATCCACCGTCCTCAAGGATACCTTCCTACGCCATTTCGGGCTGGCAGATGCCCGCGACATCAAGCGGGCAGTGTACGCCCCGGACTTCGGAGCGAGGGGCTTTGCCAGCCTGGCCCCCATCGTTGCCGAATGCGCTGCCCAGGGCGATGAAGTTGCCCGCAGGATCGTGCGTCAGGCTGGCAAAGCCCTGGCCCAAGAGGTAGCGGCTGTGGTACAGAGGCTGGATTTCGGCGGCCAAAGGGTCTCTGTGGCTCTGGTTGGCGGCGCGTTTGGCATCGTGGGGCTTCGGTCCGCCTTCGTGGCCGCGTTGCGTGCCCAGGGAGCTGCCCTAAGTATCGTCAAACCGCGCCTGCCTCCTGTGCTTGGCGCAGTCATCATGGCGCTCAAGCTGAGCGAGGCATCCTTGCCTGCCGCCCTCCCTGCGTTAAGGGCCTGGGCCGCAGATCATCAAGTGTGAGGGCACCATGACAGTCTCCGAGATAGGGATCGGGATCATCGGCTGTGGTTTGATGGGCTATCGCCATAGCATGGCAGTCAAGGCACTGCGCGGGGCAAAGGTGACGGCAGTCACCGACATCATGCCTGCTGCTGCTGAGAAGCTTGCAGGCAAGATAGGAGCAGCCGCAGTCTCCAGCCACCAGGATCTGCTCAAGCGTCCCGACGTGGATGCAGTGGTCATCGCCGTATCAGACGACGCCCACCTGGTCGTCACTCTGGATGCTGTCGCTGCGGGCAAGCACATACTCTTGGAGAAACCCCTGGCCATGTCGCTGGACGAGGGGCGGCGCATTCTCGAAGCTGCGGAAAACATGACAGGACGCGTTTTCATGGTCGGGCATCTGCTGCGCTTTGACCCGCGCTTTGACGGCGCGGCAGAGGCGCTACGCCGGGGAGACATCGGGGACATCGTCCATGTAGCCACCCGTCGTAACAGCAGCATCCTTGGTCCGCAACGCTATGGGCGACATGTCCGTCTGCCTTTCCATGTCTCGGTCCATGACGCAGACCTGCTTCGCTTCATCACAGGCCTGACCGTCACCCAGGTCTATGCACAGGCGACCAGCCGCGTTCTGAAAAAAGAGGGCCAGTACGATTCCCTGCTGGCAGTGCTGAACCTGAGCGGTGGCGCGATCGCCTCCATGGAAGCCTGCTGGGTGCTTCCGCCCTGCTATCGTGCTGGGCTCGACGGTTTTGTGGAAGTCATCGGCACGCGTGGTGTCATCTATGTCGAGACCCTGCAACAAGGTCTGACCATCGTGGACGATACGGGGCCCTACTACCCAGACACGATGCGGTACCAGGAGCGAGACGGACAGGGCGGCGGCCTAGTGCGCGAACAGATGCAGCACTTCATTGACTGCATTGATCATGTCCGCACGCCCAGGGTGACAGTCCGCGATGGCTACGAGGCCATACGCATCAGCCAGGCATTGCAGGACAGCATCGAGGCGGGGCGTCCCGTTCCGCTGCCTGGCTAGGCTATCAGGAGGCCGTGGTGCGCACATCTCCGATCATCGAAGCGTTGCGGGGCGGGCTCATTGTATCGTGCCAGGCGCGTCCGGGGAGCCCGGTATACGGCCCCCTCTTCATGGCGGCCTTCGCCCGCTGTGCTGAGATAGGCGGCGCGGTAGGGCTGCGCGTGAATGGGCCCGCGGACGTGCGGGCGGTCCGCCGGGCTGTCTCCCTACCGATCATCGGCATCTACAAGCAGCGCTCACAGCGCTGGCCAGTCTACATCACGCCCACCTTCAGCGCGGCACGCCGTGTGCGCCAGGCAGGTGCTGATATGGTGGCCGTGGACGCCACCCACCGGTCCCGCCGGGGGGGTCTCTCGCCGGAAGAGCTGATCGTTGCCATCCAGAGCCGCTTGAGCTGTCCTGTCATGGCCGACATTGATTCCCTCGAAGAGGGTGTTGCAGCCTGGAAAGCTGGAGCTGAGCTGATAGCCACAACCCTGGCTGGCTACACGCAAGCCCGGCCCAACACGGAGGGGCCAGACCTTGACCTGGTGAAGGATCTGGTCGCCAGGGTAGACATTCCTGTTATCTGTGAGGGTCGAATTCGTCATCCGGGTGACGTGTCTGCTGCCTTCGCCGCGGGAGCATATGCCGTCGTCGTGGGTACGGCTATTACCAACCCCGTGGCCATTACCCAGGGCTTCGCCCGCGGGACGCCCAGGGGGGCCAGAGAGGTCACGCCATGATGGTGCGCACCGTTCTGCTTCCTGAGTTGCTCCTGGACGGAACCGGCGCGCCCCCGCGCCGGCATTGTGCGGTCATCGTCGAGAGCGAGCATATCGCCGCTGTACTGCCGTCGTCTTCGCTGCCGGCTGAGGTCTCGGCCTGCAAGTTGGCCTTGCGGGGGGCAACGCTGCTGCCGGGCCTGATTGATGCTCATGTCCACCTTACGCTGGGCGATGGGCTGACGCCGCGCCAGACTATGATGCAAGAGAGCAACGATATGCTGCTCTTGCGCGCTGCTTCCCAGGCCC
The DNA here is from genome assembly GCA_034431995.1 of Chloroflexota bacterium. GTDB lineage: Bacteria > Chloroflexota > DTOL01 > DTOL01 > DAOUCN01 > DAOUCN01. Next base: position 15,870 of record DAOUCN010000321.1, read on the forward strand.
GTGAGGGTCTCCTGGCAGGTGTCACCACGATGCGTGACTGCGGAGGCCGGGACGACGTGACATTTATCCTGAGGGACGGCATCCAGCGCGGTGCTACCGCTGGCCCCCGTTTGTTGCTGTGCGGGCAGCCCTTGACTCCGCCCAGGGGGCACTGCTACTTCATGCACGGCGAGGTGGAAAGCCGGGAGGATATGGCCAGGCGTATCCAGCAGTTGGCACAGCGGGGAGCGGACTTCATCAAGGTCATGGTAACGGGCGGTGGACTGACCCCGGGATCGAGTTCACTGACCTTGCAGTTCAGCCGAGACGATCTAGCCTTCATGGTGGCTGAGGCAGCGCGTCATGGTCTTCCGGTATCGGCCCACGCCCACAGCAGGGAGGCAACACGGATCGCTGTAGATGTTGGTGCGGCGACCATTGAGCATGCCACGTTTGCTGCCGCAGGAGGCATCATAGCAGACGAGGAGACCGTCCGCCTGATGGCCGAAGGGAAGGCGACTGTGGTGCCAACGGCAATACCGGCCGCTAATGCCGTCAGGGCTGGCCGCACCTTGGGCCTGGCCAGAGAGCTGGGCATCTCGTCGGCAGATTTCCTGACGGGCCGCGAGGCTGCCCTGCGCCTGATGCATCGGCATGGGGTGCGCCTGGTCGCGGGGAGTGATGCCGGAGCAACGGGTGTGCAGTTCACCGATGTTGTGGGGGAGATTGCCCTATTGGCTCAGATTGGTATGAGCAATGAGCAGGCAATGGCTGCGGCCACCGGTCTGGCGGCGGAGGCTTTGGGCTTGGCGGACATTGGACGCGTTGCGCCGGGCTACCGGGCAGACTTGCTGGCCGTGAGGGGAGACGCCACAGCAGATATTGGTGCCCTCACGCATCCGGTCCTGGTGATGATGGACGGAAGGGTGGTGCGGAGAGCAGATGAACAGGTATCTTCGACTAACTGAGTGCACACATCTGGTAGCAAGCGGCGACCTGGGTCTGTCGCACTACTTGGACTGCCATGTCTATCTGATCGGCAGCGGCGATGAGTATGCGCTGGTGGATGCTGGGGCAGGGATAGAGACATTGTCTATCCTTGAGAACGTGGACGCAGCCATCGGTGATCTGACCAAGTTACGCTACATTCTTCTGACCCACTGCCACGGCGACCATGCAGGTGGTATCCATATTCTGAAGAGGTTATTGTCCCTGAAGGTGGTCAGCTCGCAATTTGAGCACGACATGTTGGAACGTGGCAGCGAGTACGACATCGGCCTGACACAAGCCAAGTTCTCGGGCAGCTATCCCCCCGACTATGTGTTCACCAACGCGGCGGGCGACATCGTCGTCAAGCATGGCGATACGCTGCGCTTGGGGAAGCTGACCGTCACTGCTCTGGTGACGCCCGGACATACGAAGGGGTCCACCTGCTTTCTGATGACTGGCGGCGGACCCCGTTCGCTCTTTAGTGGTGACACGGTGTTCTGGGGAGGATTGATCTCTCTCCTGAACACGCCTGGCTCAGAGATCAGCGACTACCGACAGAGCGTCCAGTCCCTCAGTGGTCTGGACATCGAATGTCTCTTCCCCAGCCATGGCTTGCCAGCTCTGGGCCACGGCCAGGCCCACATAGACAAAATGCTGCGCTATTTTAGGGGCAGCGGGCTTCCGCCAATGCCGCCACGTGTTGAGAAGGTCAAATGGTGACGGGTGTGCCCTTCTTGGCCGACTCGATGATGGCGCAGATTGTGCGGGTGACGGCTATCCCATCCTCTCCCGTTGCCAGGACTGGGGTCCCCAGAGTCACCGCGTCAATGAAGTAGGCGATGCTGTCGAGCACGAAGCCAGTCATGTGGGTGCCAACTGGTGGAACCAGATTATCCGGGAATGCCGCCTTCTCCGCCGTGTAGACCTCCAGCGTGCGGTTGTGCGATCCATCCACATAGATGGCCCCCTTGCTGCCCAGGATCTCAAGCTTCAGGTCTTTGACCGTGGCATGGGTGCGCGGCAGAATCCAGGCGTGCTCAAAGACAGCCACCGCGCCCTTGCGAAACTCCACTGTTGCAACGTGGAAGTCGGGAGCCTGGACTCCCATGCTATGGAGGATACCCTCACGACTGACGGCGTACACTCTATGGGGCTCGTCATCGAGCAACCAGCGTGCCAGGTCTATCATGTGGCTGGCAAGAAACCACAAGGCCGAAGACTGGCTTGACCAGCGCAGCATGTCGGTGGGAACGGCAGTCGTGTTGCTGAGGCGTGCATACAGGTAGGCGGGTGTCCCCAGGTCGCCGCGCCGGATGGCATCACGGGCCTGCACCATGGGCGGATTGACCCGGTTGTGAAAGTCAACCATGAAGACAACGCCGGCGTCGCGAGCGGCGGCCGTGATGGCCTCCGCATCCTCCACCGTGGTGGCCAGAGGTTTCTCGACCAAGATGTGTTTGCCAGCTTTGGCGCAGGCTACCGCGCCGTCGCGGTGGGCGTGATCAGGCGTCGCCACCGAGACAGCGACCACGTCTGGGCGGGATAGCATCTCGCCGAGGTCAGTGTACGAGGCGCGCGCCCCGTACTGCTCAGCAACTTTGCGCGCCCTGTCGCCGTCCACATCGCAGACAGCGACGAAGTCCACAGCATGGTGCCGGCTGTAGGCCTGGGCGTGCCGTGTGCCGAAGAGGCCCGCGCCGACCAAGGCAAATCCTGTCCTGTTCATCGTATTGCCTCCCGATATGGTTTTGGGTCAGAGCAGCGGCATTATACACAGGTTGGTCCTATTGCGCAATGAGGCGCGGGAGCCTGGCAGCGATTCCCATGCTCGTCCTTGTGTCTCTCGCCAGAATCTGCTATAATAGGAGTGCCCGACAGAGTCGGAGGAGTGCATGATCGCTCGCAAGAAGTTCCATGTTGATCATGACGTGCGCCCGGCGCACGTCACGGCCATCTTGAAGGCCCTTTCCCCCTTTGTCGGCGAGACGCGGCCCCAGCTTCTGGCATATCTCGCTGCCAACGACCATCCCATTAACCCCCACTACCTTCTGTGGAACCTCAAGGTCATGCGCGCCCTGGGCCTGGCCGATGCAGACGAGAGGACTGACTCGTGGCGCCTGACCCGCCGAGGCGTCTATCTATCCGCCCTCGCCGAGTGGAACCAGCGCGCCTTCCACGACATGATGCACTACCTGTACTATGCCGCCTGGGACTGCGGCGACCGCGAGGCGGCAACCTTTTCCTGGACCTACCAAACGGTGTGCAACCTCCTCTGGCAACGCCGCCCATCGGTCATTGACGGCAAGGCCCTCGCCGCAGAGGCGCGCGACTTGGCGCGCAAGCTGTTCGGCTACGACGACGTCTCCATCACCGACTATGCCGTGGATGGCGTGTACAACTGGCTGCGCATGCTCAATCCCCCCTTTGCGTGGACGGATACAAGGAAGCGACGGCGCGAGACCAACGGCGGACGCAGCGACTGCACGCCCGAGCTCTTCCTGATGGCCGTTGACTACCTGTACCGCACCCGGTCTATTCCATACGGCCAGACGGCTACTCTGAACGACGAAAGAACGGGCGACATCTGTCGCGTATGCCTGCTGGACCCCTTGCGCGTGCGGGCCGTGCTGGGCCGCACAGTCGAACGGTTCGCCGTCCTGCGCCGCTTCGCCAGCCCCAACGGCCTCCAGGTGCTCCTCGAGCGGCCGCCCCGCCTCATCGTCTGGCCTGGCGGCGCCGATACTCAGCCAGTTGACCTGGATTCCCTGGAAGAAATGGAGCCCCTGGGCCCTGAAGAGGAGGAAGGAGAAGAAGAGAACGAGGACGAGGAGGACGACACCATAGGGCTGCCGTGAGCCCGGCGCCCACCCGGCTGACTGCGTGCTCTTCGCTCTCCAGGCGGTTCATCGGATCACCGTGGCGGAGGCCACAGACTCTTACAGAGGAGGAAGCCATGTCCACGCAACCAGGCAGCACTGCCCCGAGGAGAGGCGAGAAGGAGGAAAAGGAGAGAGACGAGGAGGAGAAGAGGCACGAGAAAGACGAAAAAGCCCGCGGCGAGAAATGGTCACGGGACCCGCTGAGCGCCATCGTCTGGGCCGCCATCCTCGTCTGGGCCGGACTGGTCCTGCTGGCCGACAATCTCGGCATGTTCCAGAACATCACCATTGGCGGCGAGCAACTGGAAGCCTGGTCCGTCATCTTCGTGGGCGCAGGCTTGATTGTCCTGTTGGAGGTGCTTATCCGTCTGGTGATGCCCGCCTACCGGCGTGCGGTGACGGGCAGCTTCATCTTCGCTATCATCTTGCTGGGGATCGGCCTGGGCGGCATTATCGGCTGGGGCGTCTTCTGGCCGCTGATTCTCATCGCCATCGGCGTGGCAATCCTGATCGGCGGTCTGTTCCCCCGCCGCTAGCAAAGGCAGGCACAAATCGCCTGGGGCGCTGGTCAACTGCCCAACGCCCCAGGTGTGCTCGTGTCTCAGCACGGGAGTCTATGCTGCCTGCTGTTCTTCTATAGGCGTCCCAGGTTGAATGTCATCAGCTCGTCCCAGGCGTAGCGCAGCGGCGTCCACCACTGGTCGCGACCAATGCAGCGGAAGTATGGCGGCCGGAAAGCCAGTATGCGGTCGCCGATCTTGTAGCGTGCCAGGATGGGTGTCGAGAGGATCAGACTACCCATCTCCCCGGGGCGCATCTCGTGCAGCATCTTGATACCCCCAGCCGTCTCCACTTCCAGGAAGAACAGGTCGTAGTTGGGCACCCACGCCCGCTGCTCGTCTCGTTGTTGGCCCAGAATCCCCTCCGTCGCCCCGTAGATTTCGCGAATGGCGGCCGGCCCGTACAGCGCGTTCAGGCTCGGCTGATAGCGCGTGTTGATGCCCGGCACACTGCCCAGAGTCATGAGCAGGGTCTGCCAGAGGTCCTTCGGATAGACGCCGTGCCTCTTGTGCAGGTATTGGCCAAAGAGCACCGCCGTCGGCGCCACCCCCCCGACAATCGTTACCTTCTGGCCTTTGCACTTCTGGTAGGCTAGCTCAAAGCGCGCATCCCAGTCCTTCATGGTCTTGCCGCCGCCCAGAGCGTCAATCTCATCCTGTGCGGGAACGTTGCGCAGGGGCGTGCTGGCGGACACGTACTTCGTGTAGATGCCCGAGCTGTAACCGTATTCGACCTCCCGCTCGCCAACCTTCACCTTCCCCACCACCGACGGGAAGTTGAGGTTCAGATTCACGCCCTGGAAAAGATCGTAGCGGCCAGTGGTGGCCACCCAGTTCATCACGGCCCGTCCAGCGGCGACCCTCATGCGCAGGTCCGTGGGCGTCATGGGGATAAACTTGGATTCACCCCTGGTGGTGCCTCGGGTGATGGCCCAGCCGATGGGCTGTTCGTTCAGCAACAGGTCAACCTCGCCCGCCATCACCCTCTGAATGATGGGCTTGTAGGTTTCGTAGGTGGTCACCGGGAAGGCCCGCCGATAGTCGGCGATGGAGCCGACGTTCGCTGCGCCGTGTTCGGCACCATACTTCGTCTGGGCGTAGATCTTGAGGTAGCGCTGGAGCACGGCTTCCTGTGTCTTGACTGGATCGGCCACCGCCTCGTGCCACGGTTGCAGCATGCGTTTGAGCATCGCCTGGGGATCGTTGACAGCCACTGCCGTACCTCCTCACGAAATTGACTTTCCTCGCCCGAGGGCAGGCCGCCCCTCTCCCCGCGGGAGAGGGCCGGGGTGAGGGCCCGCCTCCACCTACCTCTCCCCGCCCCGCCCCGCCACCGCCGCGACCTCTTCGCTGCCCAGCCAGATGGTCAGGCACAGATAGAGCAGACCTCCTATCAGCATCAAAATGGTGAGCAGCATAAGACGCACGAGCAGACTACTGGCGACCAATAGGTCTCCTGCCGCGTACAAGCCCAGGGCCAATCCCTCTCCCATCACCAGGGAGGCCACCAGCGTGCGCAAGACCGATGCCACCAGCCGCCGGTCGTCAAGCCCTCCTAGACGGCGGCGGATAATAGCCAGCAGCGTCAGCGTCTCCAGACTGTTGGCCAGCGCGTAGGCCAGGGCCAGGCCGCCATGCCCCATCCGTCTGCTGAGAAGGAGGCTGAGCAGGATATTGAGGAGGACTGTGGCCACGCCCACCTGCACGGGCGTCTTGGTGTCGTGCAGCGCATAGAAGCCACGGGTGATGATCTCGGTTGCAGCGATAGCGAAGAGGCCAGGGGCATAGAACATGAGAGCCTGGGCCGTCATGGCCGTAGAAGAGGCAGTGAACTCACCGCGCTCAAACAGGAGGCGTATGAGGGGCTCGCGTAGCACAAATAAACCGACGCCTGCCGGGACTGTGAGGTACAGGATGACGCGCAGAGACGCCGTCAGGGTGCGCTTGATGTCCTCGCTGCGAGCGAGGGCCGCCTGCTCGGCCAGGGTGGGGAAGACGGCGGTGGAAATGGCGCTGGCGAAGATGCCCCAGGGTAGCATGACCAGTTGGAAGGCATAGTTGAGGGCGGCGATGCTCCCCACCGCCAGACCGGAGGCAATGATGGTATTGGCCAGGAAGTTGACCTGGATGGCCCCCAGGCCGGCCATGCGGGGCAGCATCAGCCGCCCCACCTCGCGCGCCCCCGCCTGCTGCGGCTCTATGGCCAGCCTGTAGCCGCGGTTGCGCTGCACGAGGCCGGGAACCTGGATGAGCAGATGGAGCGCTGCGCCCACCGCCACGCCAATAGCCAAGCCCCGCACACCCATCTGGCTGCGAGGGGCAAGGGTCAGCCCTGCCACGATGATTGAGAGGTTGTACACGACTGGCGACAGGGCGGGGAGAAGGAATTCCTGGTACGAGTTCAGGATGGCTGTCGCCAGCCCGGAGAGGCCAGCGAGCACGGGCGAGACGAGCATGATGCGCATCAGGCTGGCGGTGAGGGCGCGGGCTTCGGCATCGAAGCCGGGAGCGACCAGGGGGGCGAGCTGGGGTGCGAAGAGCGCAGCCAGCCCTGCGGCCACAGCCAGGACGGCGAAGGTGGCGTTGAGCACAGTGCTGGCCATGCGCCAGGCCTCATCCTCCCGCTTGCGGGCGAGATAGGCGGTGAACGGCGGAATGAAGGCGGCGCCCATGGCGCCCGCAGCGAGAATCTGGAAGAGCAGGTCTGGGATACGGAAGGCAGCCTGATAGGCGTCCAGGTCGCGCGTGGTGCCGAACTGGTACGAGATCACCAGTTCGCGCACCAGACCCAGGACGCGGCTGGCCACATAGGCGAGCATGAGGATCAGGCTGGCCTGTGCCAGCCTGGCCGCCCTGTCCTGTGGGTATATGGGGGTAGCGAACGTGTCCCGGCTCATAGAATGCGATGCTATTACCCAATCTGCTCAGAGATGCAAGGCTTGCGGCGCCGCGCGGCCCTCTCGTTGGCTACGCATCAGTTGACAGCATGCAGGTCAACCTCTTCAGCTATGCCACAGCTATGGGCTACTGCCTTCTCCACGATCTCACAGACTCTTGCGTGTTCCAGCCCCATTGTATCATCGCCAGGGATTCTGTCAATAGACAAAGACAAGCGGCAGCCTGTCGCCCCGCGCCCTGCAACGGGCCGTGGACAAGGCTGCCGCCCACGGGCTTGGACTCGATACCAGGTTGCACGACAGCCGCTCACGTCGTGGTCTTCCTGCACAGCCAGAAGCGGAACAGCAGCCAGAGGACAGCACAGCCGGCCAGCAGGGCGACCACGCCCCCATCCCAGAAGACGAAGACATCCGCCAGTGACGCCGCGCTGCCCATCAGCCACAGCGCAGCGACGCCACCCAGGGTGAAAAGGGCAAGAGAGACCGACAGGGTGCTTGCCATAGCCAGCAGGCCAATGCGCGTCAGTTCCTTCTCAACACGGCAGGTCTTCCCGGTCTCCTGGCGCGGCAGCGTGCGCTCTGCCAGCAGGCGGGCCCGGCGGTCTTCCGCCTCCGGGTCGGGATAGTCCAGCTCAAAGACGCCCTGACGGGAGAACAGCCGCTCGGCGTCCACCGTCCCATCGGGATTCATGATCGGCATCTCGCTGTTGATCTTCTCAATGA
>DAOUCN010000322.1:0-8095 GCA_034431995.1 Chloroflexota bacterium
GTCACGGCCACGCCCACAGACACCGCCACGCCCACGGAGACCCCTACGCGCACGTCTACGGCCACACCCACGCTGACCGCCACGCCGACATCCACCGCCACGGCGACCAATACACGCACACACACGGCCACGGCGACCGCGACCAACACGGCCACGCCCACGCCCCTCTACGAGCGGGGCGTGAACGCCGGCGGAGGATCCTACACCGATACCCTCGGCCGGTCCTGGAGCGCAGACCAGCAGTACAGCGCCGGCGGTTGGGGATACGTCAACCCGCCGCCGCCCACCCTCACCAGCCAGACGTATAGCAATGCCACGGCGATCGCTGGCACCGATGACGATGCCCTCTACCAAGCCGAACGCTATAGCATAGCCTCCTATCGCTTCGATGTGCCCAGCGGCAGCTACGAGATCATCTTGAAGTTCGCGGAGATCTATCCTTACACCCAGGTCGGCCAGCGGGTCTTCGATGTCAAGATCGAAGGGCAGACGGTCCTATCCTACCTAGACGTGATGTCTGAGGCGGGCGGGAAGTATCGCGCCCTGGACTACACCTACACGAAAGCTGTCAATGACGGTACTCTGAACATTGACTTCGTTGTCCGTGCCGGCTATCCCAAGGTCAACGCCATCCGGGTGACCTATGTTGGGCCGTGATGCCCTCACCCTAACCCTCTCCTAGAGGGAGAGGGAACATGGCCGCCCTCACCCTACGCCTCGGCCAGGCGGGAAAGGGAACGGAAGACCCCTTTCCCCTTGGGAGAGGGTAGGGGTGAGGGTACGATCGCCGAGGATGCCCTATGCTTGAACGGTCGTCCACACGCTATCTTGCGCTGCTCTATGTAACCGACATCTTGCTCACCCTGGCCTCCCTGCGCCTGGCAGAAGATCTCCGTCCCATCTTGCCCCTGGGCAAGGACCTGACGGAGCCGGGCGGGCGGCTGTCGCCCAATATCTACATCGTGGTGATCGTTATCTGGTCCATTGTCTTGTTGCTGTCGTCCGCCTACGACCCGCGGCGACTGGTGCGGGCCACAGAGGAGGCGGGGGCCATCACCGTCGCCGTGGCCCAGGGCACGCTGATCATGTGCGGCTTCCTCTACCTGACCTACCGCGGCTTGTCCCGCCTCCTCTTTGGCTACTTCTTCATCCTGGACTTCTGCCTGCTCTTGGCTGCCCGCATGCTGATCCGCCTTGGCTTCAAGCTATCTCGCGCCCAGCGCGTGGGCCAGAGCCGCGTCCTGATCATCGGCGCCAATAGCGTGGCGCGTTCCGTTGGCCGCCAGGTCGCTCGCCTCGGGTGGATGGGGCTGGAACTGGTCGGCTACGTGGCAGAGGACGACGCTAGTACAGCCCCTACACCCGCCAATGGCGAGGACAAGGCAAAGGCGAACAACAATGGCGAGGAGAGGCAGGCCGATGCGCCCATCCTGGGCCGCCTAGCCGACGCTCCCGCCCTGGTCCAGCAGTCAGGCATCTCCGAGGTCATTGTGGCCCTGCCTCTCACCGCCCATGATGAACTGGCGAACATGGTTGCCCTCCTCCAGGAGTTGCCGGTCAACATCAAGATCGTGCCCGACTTCTTCGACATGGTCTTCTTTCGCGCCACCATCGAGGATCTGGGTGGCATGCCCATGATCGGCGTCAAAGAGCCAGTGATCTCCGGCTTCCACCGGGTGGCCAAGCGCATGCTGGATGTGACCATCGCCACCGTCGGTTTGATTCTATTGTCCCCGCTGATGGCGGTGATTGCCATCCTGATCCGCCTGGACTCGGCGGGCCCCGCTGTCTTCCGCCAGGAGCGGGTAGGCGAGAACGGGCGGCTCTTCTGGATGTACAAGTTCCGCACCATGGTGGCCAATGCCGAAGAGCAACAGAGCACGCTGATCTCCCAGGACAGCCAGGGCAATATCGTCTTCCGCAAGACGCCCAACGACCCGCGCCTGACGCGCCTGGGCCGCTTTCTGCGACGTTATAGCATTGATGAATGGCCGCAGTTCGTTAACGTGCTCAGAGGGGATATGAGTCTGGTGGGGCCGCGCCCCGAGCTGCCAGCGATCGTGCAGACCTACCAGCCCTGGCAGCGCAAGCGCTTCGCCGTGCCGCCAGGCATGACCGGCTGGTGGCAGATTCGCGGCCGCAGCCAGCAGCCCATGCACCTGCGCACCGAGGACGACCTCTATTACATCCAGAACTATTCGTTGCTCCTGGACCTGCACATCCTGTGGAAGACCATCGGCGCCGTGATCTCCGGGCGCGGGGCGTATTAGACACTGTATCGTGTCCGGTTTTCGAGACACGTCGCGGTCATTCTCAGATTCAGGGGTCTATCGTGCCAGCAACTCCCGGAACCGGACGGCGGTTTCCCCGCTTTCTCATTATCTGTTTCCTCCTGGCCTTCGCCAGTCTGGCGGTGGGGAGCGTCATCTCCGGCAAGAACGCGGAACCGGAGGACTATGTTCCCACGCCTACCTTCACCCACACCAGGACGCCTACGCCCACCTGCATCCCCACGGCGACACCCGTGGGCGGCGGCGTCCCCTACGAGAAACGCATCAATGCCGGCGGCCTGGCCTACAGCGATACTCAGGGCAGGCTGTGGGACGCCGACGACCGCAGCTATGCCCCCTGCGCCTCGCCCTATGGCTGGACCACGGGCCTCGTCTATACCGTCACCAACCCCATCGCCAACACGCCTGACCAGCCCCTCTTCCAGAGCCAGCGCTACAGCACCGAGTTTGGCTACTACTTCCTCGTGCCCAACGGCAATTATACGATTACCCTGGGCTTCGCCGAGGTCTATTACTCCAGGGCGGGCGAGCGCATCTTCGATGTTTCCATCAACGGTGTCAAGAAGATTTCCAACCTGGACATGTACGCATACGCGGGTGGCCGCTTCATCGCCTTTACCCAGAGCATGACCACGACGGTCACTGCCGGCCTACTCAAGATTGACTTCGTGGCCAGCAAACGGGGGGCAGTGGTGAGCACCGTCCACGTGCTCCAGATCCTGTCGCCTACCCCGACGCCCACCATCAGCCCGACGCCCGCCGCCACCGGCACGCCCACCCAGACGCCGCCGCCATCAGCCTCGCCTACGGACACCGCCACCGCGACCCCTACGCGCACGGCCACCTCTACCCGCACGGCGACGCCCACCCGCACGCCCAGCGCAACGGCGACTGCCACGCCCACGCCCACCCATACGGCCACCTTCACCCATACGCCGACCATCACGCGCACACCGACCATCACGCGCACACCAACAGCTACGCCGACGCCGCCCTTGCTTGACCCCTACGAGCCCAACAATAGCTACGCCCAGGCATATCTCCTTGCGCCCGGCGCGTCCTATGGCGCGTACATCCAGGAGCCAGACGACGCCGACTACTTCGCCCTGGATGTACCTGCCGCCGGGACCTACATCCTGGCCCGCCTGAGCGGCCTACCCGCGGACTATGATCTGTTCCTGGATGACGCCAGCGGTACGCGCCTGGCAGCGTCCCCTCAGCGCGGTCTGGGCGACGAGTCAATCGCCCACAAGGTGAATGGCGGGCGCTACTACCTGCGGGTGGTCGGCTTCGATCATGCCTGGTCGGCCAGCGTGCCCTACCTGCTAGACGTGGCCCTGGCCCCTCCCGCGCCAACGCCCGTGCCCCGTGATCCCTACGAGCCAAACGACTCGCTGCGCCAGGCCTATCTCGCTGACGCCAACCGCGTCTACACGGGGACGATTGAGTCGCCGACCGATGTGGACTTCTTCGCCCTCGATGTGCCCGGGCCGGGCTTGTACCTGACGGTGCGCCTGAGCGGGCTGCAGGCGGACTGCGACGTCTACCTGTTTCGGGGCGACGACCCATTGGCGCTACCCGTGGCGTGGGCTACACAGCGGGGACTGGGCGACGAAGAGATCAGGCTGCGGCCTGAGGTGGGGCGCTATGAGGTGCTGGTGGTCGGCTATGGCCGCACCTGGAGTCCCAGCCCGTACTACTTGGGTATCTGGTTGGGGTCGGCGACGGCGACGGTGACGCCGACGCGCACCCGCACCCCCACGGCGACAGCGGAGGCGACGGCAACGCCCACGCCGACCGAGGAGGAAGCGACGCCCACGCCCACGCCGACGGAGGAAGGGGACATGACGCCGACGCCGACGCCCTGGCCGCAGCGGCTGTGGCTGCCGGTCATCTTGCAGGCGGCGGTGAGCAATCGCTGGTAAGTATGTCCCCTCACCCCCACCCTCTCCCACGGGGAGAGGGCGGGGGGCTGTTCCCTCTCCCTGTGGGAGAGCCTGCCAGGTGAGGCGCTGAACAGCGCCGAGGATAGGGTGAGGGCCCTCAGGGTCTTTTCGTTCTCGCTGTCATCCTGAGGAGCGCCCTTCAGCGACGAAGGATCTCGCTCGCCACGACTGAGATTCTTCGCTCGTTGGGGAGCACTCGCTCAGAATGATAACACAATGAAAAGGCCCTGTAAGGGCCCTGACAACTCATTGTCATCACAGGCGTGGCATGGTATAATGCTGCGGTATCCGTAGCGTCACGGCGGCGCCGAGGCATCTTGGGGGTGACACAGACATGACCGGGCAACATGCACGGAGCGCGCTGCTGGCGGCAGGCATCATCGCCGCTGGCATCGCCATCTTCATCGCCATGGGCGCAGCCGGCCAGGCCGGCGCCGCTCCCATCGCCCCTCTCCAGGCCACGGACTGGGCGGACGCGGGCAACCCCGCCCCCAGCCAAGACCCCTACGAGGTGCGCGTCAACGCCGGCGGCGACGTCTTTACCGATAGCCAGGGCAAGGTATGGCTCAAGGACCAGTCCTACAACGTTACCAGGACCTGGGGCTATCAGGGCGGTAGCACCTATTCCCGCACCGACCGCGATATCGTTGGCACCACCGACGACCGCCTCTACCAGTACCACCGCAAGTGGACAGGCCAGGCCAACGGCGCCCCCGTTACCGGCACCTACAAGTTCGACCTGCCCGCCCCCGGCCCCTACGAGGTTGAAATCCGCTTCGCCGAGATCGTGGACTTCGGCTCCGCCCTCTACGGCTATCGCTTCTTCGACGTCGAGATGGAAGGCGTCAAGTACCTGTGCATGATGGACATCATCGGCGCCGTGGGCCGCTACACCCCCTACGATTGGACATGGGTGGTCACCGTCACCGACGGCCAGCTCAATGTCAACTTCATCTCCCATCCAGGCTCGCAATCCGGCTACAACGAATCCTTCGTCAGCGCCATCCGCGTCACCCAATTGGAGGACTGGACCGCACCCGAGGTCGTGCTCTATCCCCGCCTGGGGGCGGGCCTGCACCCGGCCTATGGCCAGATCGAGGACTATGATGTCGGCTCGCTCCACTTCAACTGGTATTGCACCTGGTCCGTCCGCCGCAATACACCCCACCCTCACGGCATGGAGTACGTGCAGCTTATCCACGTGGACAAGTACCAGTATCCCCCCAACTGGGACTACGTGGAAGAGTCTATCCTCCTCAATCCCGGCTCCACCTGGATTGTAGGCAACGAGATCGAGGTCTCCTTCCAGGGCAACCGCACGCCCCAGGAATACGCCGACATCTACGATCGCGTCTACAGGTTCATCAAGGACCGCGACCCCACGGCCAAGGTCGCCTTGGGCGGCGTCATCATGGCCTCCCCGGCCCGCTTCTACTGGCTCGACGAGATGATCAGGGCCTATACCACTACCTATGGCTCGCCTTTCCCAGTGGACATCGTCACCGTTCACGAGCAGATCCTCAACGAGGACCCCAGCCAGCCCCACTCCGGCGCCGGCTGGCCGGTGGGCATTCCCAAGACGGGGATACCGAACGAGTATCACAGTTGGCTCTGCGACGACACCCTGGCCGTCGGCAACGCCGACTTCGAGGAGTTCAAGCGGGACATCCTCGCCTTCCGCGACTGGATGAAGAAGAAGGGCTGGCAGGACAAGCCCCTCTGGATCTCCGAGTACGGTGTGCTCCTGCCGCCCAGCTACGGCTGCACCGAGCTGCGGGTGGGCAAGTACGTGATCAAGACCATGAACTACCTGAACTCGGCCACCAGCGTCACCATGGGCATGACGACGGACGAGAACCGCCTGGTTCAGAGCTGGCTCTGGTACAGCCTGAACGACCATCCCTGGACGCCCCCCGGCACCCCTACGCCCCCCGCCGGCATCGGCTTCTCCGGCGCCCTCTTCTACTGGGGCTGCCCCAACTATCCGGGTGCGATGACCGGCGTCGGCTACTGGTACAAGAAATGGGTGGAGGGTATCCCGCCGCCCGGCCCCACCAGCACGCCCACGCCCACGCGCACGCCGACCGAGACGCCCACGCCCACCATCTCGCCCACGCCGACGGAGACGCGCACGCCCACGGTGACGCGCACGCCCCTGGGGCCGGGCATGACGGCCCTGGACGGGGCGGTGCAGTTGCAGGGCAGACCCGAGCCGCCCGACCCGTCGTGGATCGTGCCCCTGAGCGTGACCGTCTTTCCGGCGGGCACGCCTACGCCCGCCTACGAGTTCGCCACCGTGACGGATGACACGGGCCAGTTCGTGGTGACGGGCATCTACACCGGCAGCTACGACGTGCGGGTCAAGAACCCGCAGACCCTGGCCAACAAGAAGCTGGACATCCCCATCGCCGAGGGCAGCACCTACGCGGATTTTGGCCTGCTGCTGGGTGGGGATGTGAGCGACGACAACCGCGTATCTCTAGCTGACCTGTCCATCCTTTCTGGTGTGTATGGCCTGAGCCAAGGTGATCCGGGATATGACCCGCGAGCAGATTTGACGGGAGATGCGAGAGTCAGTTTGGCAGACCTCTCGATCCTGTCTGGGAACTACTCCCAGGTGGGACCGGAGTCAGCCGGCGCCATGAACAAAGCAAAGGCAGGCATTGGTATCCTTGCAGCTCCGTCCGTCAACTTCTCCACCTCGCCAGGTACAAGCTCTGTGCAGGTGGGTCAGTCGTTCAATGTCGAGATTCGCCTGAATGTGGGCAGCGGTCAGGTAAACGGTGCGGAGTTTCATCTTTCCTATAATACAGCCTACCTCAGTGTCAGTTCAGTCACATGTAGCGGTACCCCGTTCACGAATGTGCCGACATGCTCGGCTGGTGGGGGCACTGCCAACTTTGTAGCTTCGATCCTGGCACCAACGCCTCCACTAGGGCCCGGCAATTATTTCCTAATGAGGATCACGTTCCAAGCCATAGCCGCGACGCCTGGTACACCCCTGAGCTTCACATCCACTGAGGCATGCAATCCACTGGGTGAGTGCAGTTCAGGCAGTACGGATGGAAGCGTGATTATTACCCTGCCCACCGCTACGCCCACGCGCACGGTCACGCCCACCCGCACCATCACCCGCACGCCGACGCGTACGCCCACCCTGTGCCCAGGCTGCCCAACCCATACCCCTACCCTGACCCCCGTGCCCACAAACACGCCCACGGAGACCCCCGTGCCCCCGCCCTACGAGGTGCGCGTCAACTCGGGCGGCGGCGCATATACCGATACCCAGGGCAAGACCTGGCTGGCTGACCAGCCCTACGTCGCCGGCAGTTGGGGCTATGTCGGTGGCAACACCTTCAGCGTGCCCAACGAGATCCTCAATACCGACGATGACCCCCTCTATCGGGATGAGCGCTACGCCCTCACCCAGTACATCTTCGACGTGCCGGTCGGTGTCTATTCGGTGACCCTCAAGTTCGCCGAGCTCTACGCCGTTGCCGAGCAGCAGCGCATCTTCGATGTCAAGATCGAGCAGCAGACCGTGCTTTCCAATCTCGACATCTATCAGCAGACGGGCGGGCGCTTCATTGCGCGGGACTACACCTTCGTCACCCTGGTGACCGACGGTCACCTGAACGTCCAGTTCATCGCCAAGACGGGCAGCACCAAGATCAACGCCCTCAGCGTCATCGTCGTCCAGGGGCCGCCGGAACCCACGCGCACGCCCACGGCCACGCTGCCGCCAGAGGCCACGGCCACGCCCACCGAGACGCCTACGCCCATCGTCAGCCCCACCTGGACGGCCACGCCGACGGCCTCGCCCACGCCCATAGACCCCTATGAGCCCAACGATACCTT
>DAOUCN010000323.1:0-23639 GCA_034431995.1 Chloroflexota bacterium
TCGCCATCCTGGGTCTGCGGGCGCTATACTTCCTGGTAGCGGGGGTGGTGCGGCGGTTTCAGTACTTGCGTCTCGGCCTGGGCGTCATCCTGGGCTTTGTGGGCGCGAAGATGCTGCTATCCGACGTCTACGAGATTCCCATCGGCGTCTCGTTGAGCGTGGTGGCCCTGGTCCTGATGATCTCTATCGTTACTTCACTCCTGGTCAAGCGCCACGCCAGGGATGTTGAGAAGACCATTGGCTTTGCCGCCGCCGTTGGCAGCCCGGAGACGGTGGCTCTCGCCCTGACTGCATCACAGATGGGCGATGCCGCGCAGCACCTCGAGGCTCTCGCGGCCGATGTCGTGGAGACAGTCAACGATCTCGCTGAGGAGACGGGAGAAGATGGCAGGGCCATGGACGTAGACGGCGGAGCCGACGCCGACGGCGGTCGCCCCCGCCATGATCATCTCCAGGACATCGCGCCCATGCTCGACGCCGCCCAGCCCGATGACGGGAATGGTCACCGCCCGCGTGATCTCGTAGACGCAGCGGACGGCAATGGGCCGGATGGCCGCGCCGCTGACGCCGCCGGTGCGGTTGGCCAGAACTGGCCTACCCGTGGCGATGTCAATGACCATGCCGCTGATGGTGTTGATGGCGCAGATGGCGTCGGCGCCGGCCGCTTCCACAGCGCGAGCGATGGCCACGATGTCGGTGACGTTGGGTGAGAGCTTGACGATCACCGGACAGGGGGTCACGGCCTTGACCGCCCTGGTCACGGCAGCCGCGCTCGTGGCTTCCGCGGCAAAGGGACGACCAAACTCCGCCTCCACGTTGGGACAGGAGATGTTCACCTCGATCATGTCGGGGTGAGCGGCAGCAAGAACCCGGGTGACGTGGGCAAAGCCCTCCACCGTGTCGGCGACCACGCTGGCGATGAGGGGCACGCCCAGGGGCGCCAGGCGAGCCTTGAGGCCAGCTAGCTCCTCGGCCATCACCTCTGCACCCGGGTTCCGCAAGCCCACCGCGTTGATCAACCCGTGGCCCCATTCTACCACCGTCGGCTCGGGGTGGCCCTCCCGCGGCTCTGGGCTGGCCGATTTGGCCACCACGGCCCCTGCACCGGCCCGCGCCGACTCCACAAGCCAGTCCACGTTCATGCCCGCCACGCCAGAGGCGAGGATGAGGGGCGTGGCGAGGCGCAGCCCACACAGGTTCACCGCCAGGGCCTGCTCATCCACCCGTGCCCTCCGCAGCCAGGTAGGCGCGCACCCGCTGGTACTCGTCTACGGTTATGCGCCGGTGGCGCGCCAGGATGTCCAGCAGGGTGGTCATGGTCAGGACGCTATGCAGGCGCAGACCGTGGGCACCAAGCTCGGCGGCTGCTCCCTGCTCCCTATCAATGAGGACCACGATGTCCTGCACGCGTAGTCCGGCGGCTTTGAGGGGGCTGATCGCCTCCAGCTTGGTGGCGCCGGTGGTGACCACGTCGTCAATCAGCACCACCGTGTCGCCCAGCTCGTAGACGCCCTCGATGGACTTGCCCGTGCCATAGCTCTTGGCCTCGCGCCGGGGATAGATGAGAGGACGACCCATCTCCAGGGCCACCGCCGTGCCGATGGGCAGACCGGCGTAGGGTATGGCGGCCAGGCGGTCAAAAACGAGGGGATTCAGCAGACGGGCGTAGGCCCGGGCCACGCTGCGCAGGAGTGCCGGCTCGGCTACCAGGCGGCGCAGGTCCAGGTAAATGGGCGAGACCTGGCCCGACTTGAGGGTGAAGCTGCCAAACTGGATGCAACCTGCGCTGTGCAAACCCAGGGCCAGGCCCTCGATGTCAGCGGCGTGCGCCAACTGGGCAGCGCCCTGGGTCACACTGACGGGCTGTCCTTGCCCAGCCAGGTGGCTCCGCCGCAGCGAGTTGATAGCATTCCGCAATTCAGCCGCCGCGTCCATGGGGTCCTGCGCCGCCATAATGGCCCGCGACACAGCAATGACAAGGCCATCACCGGCAGCGTTCAACCCGGCCCGCACCGCGGTCTCCAGGTCGCCGCCCTGGGGGCCAACCCCAGGAACCAGAAACCAAGAGGTCGGGAACTGCTGGCGCGCCCAAGCTATCTCCTCTGGGAATGTCGCCCCCATGACCAGGCACACATTGCCCGCTGTGTTCCAGGTGGCCGCCAGATGCGCCACCCGCTGGTAGAGCGGCACGCCGTCGCTGACCAGGTCTTGCAGGTCGTGGGCACCGGGGTTCGACGTGCGGCAGAGGACGAAGATGCCCTTGTCGGCCCGGGCCAGGAAGGGGGCCAGGGCATCGCCGCCCAGGTAGGGGTTGACGGTGACGGCATCCACCCGCAGCACATCGAAGACAAAGCGGGCATAGGCATCGGAGGTCGGACCGACATCGGCGCGCTTGGCGTCCAGGATGATGGGAATGTCGGGCGGAATCATGGCCAAAGTCTCGGTGAGGACACCGAAGCCGGGCAAGCCCAGGGCCTCGTAGAAGGCGATGTTGGGCTTGTAGGCACAGGCCAGGTCTTTGGTGGCGTTGATGGTGCGCCGGTTGACATTTAAGGCTGCCAGCGCCGGCGTCTTGCCCTTGCCAGCCAGCATCTGCGGTGCGGGGTCCAGACCAACGCACAGCAGGCTATCGGTCGCTGTGATGCGAGCCGTGAGCTTCTCAAAGAAAGTCTTCATTATTCTATGCCTTCCCCAACACCAGCGCCAGCAGCGCCATGCGAATATACAGCCCATTCTCCATCTGGCGGAAGTAGGCGGCGCGGGGGTCGCTATCTACATCCTCGGCGATCTCACCGACGCGGGGCAGGGGGTGCATGACGATCATGTGCTCTTTGGCTCTGGCCAACGTCTGGCGGGTGACCACATAGGAATCCTTCACCTGCTCGTAGTCCTCCGCCTTGTCGAAGCGCTCCTTCTGCACCCTCGTCACGTAGAGGACATCGCTGCGGGCGAGAACGACGTTGAGGTCGCTGTGCTCGACGACGGGCACCTGGCGCTGGCGCAGGAAGTCCAGGATGGCCTCTGGCACGCGCAGGAGTTCAGGTGCGACGAAGTTGATACGCACGTCGTAGAGGGCCAGCAGGCGGGCCAGGGAATGAACGGTGCGGCCATACTTCAGATCGCCCAGCATGGTCACGGTCAGGCCGTCAATGGTGCCCAGTTCCTCCTTGACGGTATAGATGTCCAGGAGGGCCTGGGTGGGGTGCTCGCCGATGCCATCGCCAGCATTGATCACGGGCTTGCGAGCGGCTTCGGCGGCCACCGCCGCCGATCCGGTCTCAGGATGGCGGATGACGATCACATCGGCGTAGCATTCCAGGGTGCGCACGGTGTCGCGCAGGGACTCGCCCTTGGTCACCGAGGAATAGCGCACCTCGTTGATGGGGATGACCTGTCCCCCCAGGCGCTCCGCCGCAGCGATAAAGGACGAGCTTGTGCGCGTTGACGGCTCGTAGAACAGGCAGGCCACCACGCGGCCCTTGAGAATGTCGAGTGAACCCACGCGCTCCACCATCGTGCGCATGTCCTCGGCGACAGCGAAAATGGTCTCCAGCTCGGCCCGCGAGAATTGGTCTACCGAGAGGATGTCGCGCTGATAGAAGGAGCTTTCCATGCGGTCGCCGAAGGGCTGCCGCTTCTTGCGCTGTGCCACCGTCTCCCTGGTCAACATCGTACACCTCCGTGAGATGGAATGGAACCGCCAAGACGCCAAGGCGCCAAGGGGTTCTGTGTCAAGGTTGAAGATGAACCGCCAAGACGGGCCGCTCTTCGCCCCCTCGAACATCGGGGCCAAGGAGCCAAGTGGTCTTGTGTCTTTGTGTCTCTGTGGTTGATTCCTCGTCAGAAGAGGACTCGCCCGGCCCCCGGTCGGGCAAGTATCTGACCATCCTCGAAGGCACCGCTCCCCCGCAGAACGACGCGCGCCACACGGCCTTGCACGAGCCACCCCTCGAAGGGCGTCCAGCCGCATTTCGTGTGCAGCCCCGCCCGGCTGATCTCCCAGCGTGTGTCTGTATTCACCTCCACCCACGTCTGCGGCTGTTCGGGCAAGCCGAAGATACGGCGCGGGTTTGTGTGCAGCAGGTCTACCAGGCGCTCCAGCCTCAGGCGGCCCTCGGCGACGGCGGTTAGCAGCAGGGGCAAGGCCGTCTCCAGCCCGGGCACGCCCGGCGGTGGATTCGGCCCCGCCTTCTCGCCCAGTGTGTGGGGGGCATGATCCGTGGCGATGATGTCCACCACGTCCAGATGCTCCCACAGGGCGGCGCGATCAGCCTCGCTGGCCAGGCGCGGGCGCATGTCGGCCAGGGGCCCCAGGCGGGCAGCGTCGGCATCGGTCAGAAAGAGATGGTGCGCTGTCACCTCGCAGGTAACGGCCAGCCCGCGCTCCTTGGCCCGGCGGACCAGATGAATCTCGTCAGCGCGGCTGATATGGCACAGGTGGATTGGCTTCTGCCACAGGTGGCCCAGGGCGATGGCCAGCGCTACCGATAGCCCCTCGGCGTGGAACAGGATTGGCTTCTGGCGCGGCCAGTGAGCCACGTGGGCCTGCAAGCGTCCCAGATCGGTGACCCGCAAGGGGCCGAAAGTGGCATCCAGATACACCTTGAGCCCCGCACTGGCTGCGGCCGCGCCTTCATCGGGCAATGGCCCGGCAGCGCTGGCCCCCAGGTAGAAGCCCACATCGCAGCGGATGCGCCCGGCGGCCAGCTCGCGCTTGGCGTGCAGGCTGGCGGCGTTCACGATCGGCGGCGTGTTGTTGGGCATGTCCAGGACGATGGTAAAGCCGCCGGCCAGGGCCGCCGCCGTGCCCGTCGTCAAATCCTCCTTGTGTGTGCCGCCCGGCTCGCGCAGGTGCACGTGGGCGTCAATCAGGCCGGGTAGGCACAAGGGCGTGGTCACGTCAGCACCCGATCATGGTTGCGGGCGGGACGCTGCTTATGAACCGCAGAGAGCGCAAAGCACGCAAAGAAAAGCCTGATGCCTTTGCGTTCTCTGCGCTCTCTGCGGTTGGCCAAGGGCGCAACCAAAGCAGGACCCCGTGTCGTGCCGGGCGCAAAAAAAGAGAAAGCCAAACGGCTTTCTCTGCTCGGGATGGGTATGGGAACAATGGCCCCTGGGCCGGAGCCTATGCGCTCCGACCGCACCACCCGTGGCTGCATCATGGTAAGCAAAACCACCCGCCTCGTCATCCCTGGGGGATTATAGCATACTGGGTGACGGCTTGGCAAGGGTTTCTCAACCGTCTCTACCTCACATCAATCAAGTCCTTGATCTTCTCGAATGTCGCGGCGGGGATGATCTTCTTGTCCTTCAGGTCTTCGATGCGCTGGAAGGGACCGTTCTTGGTGCGGTAGTCTATGATGCTCTTGGCGTAGGTGGGACCGATGCCGGGCAAGGCTTCGAGGGCAGAAGCAGTGGCCGTGTTGATATTCACCTTGCGGCTTTGGCTGGAAGACGAGGCCGAGCCGCTGCCCGAGACCATCGGCACGGGCGTCTCGCCAATGCGGGGCACGATCACCTGGCCCTCGTCCCCCAGCCGCTGGGCCAGATTGATGTGGGTCAGGTCGGCGTCGGCGGTGGGGCCTCCGGCTGCCCGCACGGCGTCCTCCACGCGATCACCCTCGTTGAACGAGTAGACGCCCGGTCGCACGACTGCTCCAGCGACGTGCACCTTGATCGTGACCTGGCGCGGCGTCGGCGTTGTGCTGGCACCCATCCTGCTGGCAGACTCGTGGGGCGTGGGCGTGATGATGATGAGGGGCGGTACGCGCGGCCATCGCTCATAGAGGGAAAGCAGACCGGCAGCGATAATCAGGATGAGCACCAGCATGATGGGGAAACGCAGACGCTCCAACAGGGCGGTCATACACGGACTCCTGAGATGATTGCCGTCAGCCGGCCGCGGTCAGCATAGTCCCATATCATTATATCACAAACGTCAAGACCCGCGCCCCATTGTCAGCCAGCGTCACTGTTTTGGGACAACCTCCGTGGGCGTGCGTAAGGGAAGGGGGAGCGCCCACCCTCGACACAGGGAGGCCATCGGCATCTGCGTCACGTCGTAGCCGGCCAGTTCTAGGGGCGACTTGCCCCGCAACCGCGGCTGCGCATCCTGTGAGAAGGGCGTGAAGCGATACACCTTCTCCAACACCCCCAGGAACACCGACGCCGTCTCCACCGACTCGAAGCCACACATGTTTTGGTAATGCTGGTCGAAGCGCCGGATGACCGACTCCATGGTGTTGCGCTCATAGATGGCAATGTGCAACTCAGCCTGAACTTTCCGGTGAGAGGGAGCCTTTTTGTCACAATAGTGTGACCCTGTGACCCGGTTGTAAGGGGGGGCAATGATTGCCGTCCACGAATCCCCTCGAATGCGCGAATCCGCACGAATAGACAAATGACGCCACGCCCTACGCGGCAAGGCCGCCGAAGGTCGCAGCCTTCGTACGTGCAGGCCCCGGCCATTCGTGTATTCGTGGCCATTCGTGGACAGCGCTCCCCGCTGGGTATGACGCATCGTCCTGCACCCGCTCGCGATTCGTGCCCCATTCGTGGCCATTCGTACCCATTCGTGGACGGCCCGACCTGGCCGCGCGTTACCACCGGCTTTCACTGTGATCCCCTTGACAAAACGGGTGGGATATGGTAACATGTAACATGTTACATGTTACTGCCATTCCTGCTCTCGGCTGCTGGAAGGCTGCCCTCTGTGGTAGGGCCTGTATGGCCATCAGCCTTTCCCTGCGTCCTTGCTGATGCGGAGCTCAGGCCTGTACGGTGAGAAGCGCAGGGCGCGCAACGGCAGGGCGAGGACTGAAGGAGGTGAAGACAGGGAATTGAACAACGCGGCACAGCTTACTGTGCATGACACCTGGAGACACATCTGTGTCACCCACTATGCGTTAGAAGACGAAGAGGGAGGATAACAATGGAGAAGCACACAAGTCGTCGGCAGTTCCTGCGCCTGGCTGCGCTTGCCAGTGCCGGTGCGGCTCTGGCAGCCTGCGGGCCCACGCCAACGCCGACACCGGTTCCACAGCCGACACCGACTCCCACGGCGAAGCCGGCCGCCCCCACGGCCGCGCCGCCCACGGCGACGCCAGTGCCGCCCACAGCCACCAAGCCGCCGGCGCCAACGCCCACCGCAGTGCCAAAGAAGAAGGTCAAGCTGCAAATATGGCTCGCCGATCGCCGCACCATCAACGTGATGACTGAGGAGGTCATGAAGTCCGAGTTTCAAAAGGCGAATCCCGACCTAGAAGTTGAGGTTATCTTTATCCCTGAAGCGGACATCCCTGCAAAGATGGCAGCAGCGTATACGGCGGGCCTCATGCCAAACGTCTCTGCCCTGGACGAAACGCAGGTGCCGGGGTTGATGAAGCAGGGATTCCTGAAGCCCATCCCAGAGAACGTCTTCGATGTGACGAAGCAGATGGGCAAGAGAGCAGCCACATTCTACAAGATTCCACCTGGCCCCGCTTACTACGCCCTTCCCAACGGCAACATGCCCTGTGTCATGTACGTCAACCTCGACCTCCTGACCAAGCTCGGCCAGAAGCTGGAGCAGATCCCCACCAAGTGGGATGAGTTCATCAAGTGGGCACAGAGCCTGACCGTCTGGAAGGGCGACGAAATCACCCAGTGGGGCTTCACTTTCACGGGCACGCCATGGTTCTGGGACTCTGTCGGCTACCAGAAAGGCGGCTGGCTATATCAAAACAGCAAGAAATCTCTGCTCAATGACCCCATCAACGTCGAGGCGTACCAGTTCACAGTGGACCTGATGGATAAGTACAGACTCGACTTCAGGACTGCGCCAACCACAGCGCACGATCGCGTGGGTCAAGGGGTCGCGGTCACAGGTGTCAACTTCGGGTTTGCCTACGGGACGTTCAAGACCACCTATCCGAAGGTCAATTTTGCTACGCTGCCGCTGCCTACGTTCACAGGCAAACCGATTTATGGCCGCGCGTCTGATGACCTGGGCTTCTGTATTACAACACAGTCCAAGGATCCCGATGTGATCGACGCGACCTATACCCTGTTCAAGTTCATGCTCAGTCCCACCTACCAGCGGCGCTACGTGGTGCTACGCGGCCTCCAGCCGTCGCTTATCAGCTTGAACAACGAAGACGCCTTCACCGAGAAGAATACAGAATGGCGAGGGATTGCCCTGACCTGCAAGCCCGGCAACTTCCGTGCTGACGGCGTCTGGCCCGCCGAGTGCACTCCGCTGATGCACCAGGACCTGTGGGAACGGGTCTTCAACAAGAAGGAACCCATCAAGGCGGTTATGGACGACCACGCAGCCAAGATAGACAAGATTCTCGCTGGCATGGGAGACCTACCCCTCCTTAGTGGCAAGGATGGGTGGAAGCCCGAGTGGGAGAAAGAGATATAGCCAGGCAATCCCCAAGTAGGCAGGGAGCGGGAATGGGCTCGGCGTGAGCCCATTCCCCTCTCTGTCGGAAGGAGACGCGCATCGTGTCTGCCGAGAGATTCCTGCCTAAGAACAAAGTGGCTGCCGCCATCCTGGTGATTGCGACCATCTACTTCGCCGTGGTATTGTGGCTACCCATTCTCCAGACGTTCACATGGAGCTTCGCTGACAAGTTCCTGTTCACGATAAGATGGGTTGGGTGGGAGAACTATCGAAAGCTGTTTACCGACGACCCGAACTTCTTCAAGGCTGTCCGGGTGACGTTCTTCTATGCTTTGATGACCGTTCCGCCCGTGGTAGTGCTGAGTCTGTTGCTCGCTGTCGTTGTCAACTCGATCAAGAACGTTGCTTTGCGAGGACTGTTTACTGCCTCCTATTTCCTCGCTTACGTAGTTCCCCTGGTCGCGATTGCCGTGGTGTGGAGGTACATGTTTGAGCCGTCGCGCCTGGGCCTATTCAACGCCATCCTCGGTCAACTGGGCATCAAGCCCATCCGTTGGCTAGCCAGTTCGGATACTGCGTTGCAATCCATAGCGATGCTTGGCGTTTGGAAAGACATAGGATACATGCTGGTGATCTACCTTGCTGGGCTTCAGGCGATACCCGCCGTCTACTACGAAGCCGCGCACATTGACGGTGCCAACCGCTGGCACGCGTTCCGGCATATCACCCTGCCTCTCCTCAGCCCAACGATCCTCTTCGTGGTTATTATGGAGACCCTTCACGCCTTGATGATGTTCACCGAGACGTACGTCATGACCGGGCAATCCGGGATGGTCGCGGGTGGCCCGCTGCGGTCCACGACGACCCTCGTGTTGATGATCTATCAGACCGCGTTTACATATCAAAAGGAGGGGTATGCCAGCGCCATAGCGGTCGTTCTTTTCTTTATTGTGGTTGTCGTCGCCTTCATTCAGTTCCGCTTGCTGCAGCGTAGGATCGAATACTAGACAAGGAGCATTGCGATGGAAACGAAGGCGGCCTCGACGTTCAACCGCAGAACTGGCGCCATAGGCAGAGGACTGCTCTATTTCGTCCTGGCAATCATCGCCATCATCTACTTCGTGCCCCTCTATTGGGTCATTACGGCGTCGTTCAAAGAGACGGCGGAATTGGTTCGAGTGCCTCCGACCTGGTGGCCACACAGCTTCACGCTTGAGCACCATCTTAGGGTTTGGGGACCGAAGTTCTTCAGGTACTTCATGAATAGTTTCATCTATGCCGGCGGGACAACCCTTACCGTGACGATCACCAGCTCGTTGTTGGCGTTCGTCTTGGTCAAACACCCGTCCAAGTATGGCAACCTTCTCTTTGGGTGCATCATTGCGACGATGATGGTGCCGCAGGCCATCTACATCGTCCCTTTGCATGGTCTTCTCGTGTCCATCCAACGCACTTTCAACATCCCGATGCTGAACACGTACTGGGGGATGATTTTGCCCTGGATCCTGTATCCCTTCGGGATTTTCCTCTTGCGCCAGGCGATGTTTAGCATTCCCGATGATCTAATAGACGCGGCCAAGATGGACGGAGCCTCGACCTTAAGGATCTACTGGGAGGTCGCGGTACCACTTGTGCGTTCCAACATACTGGCGCTTGCCATTCTCTCGTTCATATTCAGGTACAGCGATCTGTTGTGGCCGTTGGTCGTCGCTACCACAAGCTCGATGTATCCCGTAACCTTGGGCTTGGTCGAATACGTCGGGTTCTACTTCACAGAGTATGGTCAATTCACTGCGGCCGCTGTGCTCGTGATTTTGCCGGTCCTCATCCTGTACCTATTCCTGCAACGTCTCATCATCGAGGGCGTGGCCCTGACAGGCCTGAAAGGCTAAGCACATGGGCTTGACCCCCAAAGAGCTCGTGGTTGCCCAGATCAGACATGAACAAACGGAGCCGCTCCCTTACACCATCCGCTTTGAGCCCGGCGTGGCCGAGCGGCTGGATGCGTACTATGGGAGCACCGCCTGGCGCAGCCTGGTGGACAGTGCCATCGAGCGTCTGCCTGGCCCCATGGAATCGGTCGCAGAGGCGCCAGGGCCGTTGTACAGGGATGTCTATGGCAGTCTGTGGCGCACGGATCTACGCCCGTTCTACCTTGTCGAGCCAGCCCTCAAGACAGCATCGCTCGATGACTACGAATTCCCCTCTATGGACGTTATCTTCGGGCCAGGATGGGAGGAAGAGGTCCACCAGGGCGTGGCACAGAGGAAGGATCACTTCGTCGTCATCAGTTTTGGCTTCGGCCTGTGGGAGCGTAGCTGGACCATGCGCGGCTTCGATGAAGCCCTCATGGACGCAGCCGGTGACCCCGATTTCTTCGCCGAGTTGACGGGGCGCATCGCCCAGCATCAACTGGCCATCATTGACCGCCTGGTGAAGCTGCCAGTGGATGGTATCATGTTCAGTGATGACTGGGGGTATCAGCAGGGGGTGTTGCTTGGTCCAGAGCGTTGGCGTTGCTTCCATAAACCCCATCTGGCCCGCATGTACGCCCGCGTTCATGAGGCCAAGAAGTACACCCTCAGCCATTGTTGCGGCAGCATGGTGGACATTATGGAGGACATTATCGAGATTGGTCTCGATGTCCTCGAGAGTGTCCAGCCAGAGGCACGGGGGATGAACCCGTATGAGCTGAAGCGCCGTTTCGGTGACCGTATCACCTTCTGGGGTGGTCTAGGGTCCCAGTCTGTGATTCCCTTTGGAACACCGGCAGAGATCAGAGCAGAAGTCAAGAAGCTGTGCCGCGAGATGGGGCGGGGTGGCGGCTACATCCTGAGTCCGGCCAAGCCGCTGCAACCCGAAACGCCCGCAGAGAACGCGGCCGCCGTCGTTGAGGCCTTCCTGCACCAGGCGGGCGTCTCACTCACCGCCTAGATCATCGTCGCCACGGGCAATGTCAGGAGAATCGGCATGAACGTAGCACCATACCAGACGCTCGAACGGACAGACCTGACCGAGCAGACCTACCAGGTCCTCAAGACGAGGATTCTCAGGCGCGAGCTCCAGCCCGGCGAGAAGATCGCCGTCGAGGAAATCGCCTCTCGCTTGGGCGTCAGCCGATCGCCAGTCGTCGCCGCTTTGCAGCAGCTCGCCAACGATGGTCTGGTGGAGATCATCCCCCAGCGGGGCACGTTCGTCACTGAACTCACGACACGGGACGTCGCGGATCTGTTCGATATTCGCCTCATGATCGAGGAGTATGCCGCCCGGCTGGTCATAGGCAAAGGCTATGCGCACCGCTTTCTAGAGAGAACCAGGGACGTGATGGTCGCTATGGAGCAGGCCACCGCAGGTGAAGAGTACACAGACTACGAGGCCTTCATCAACCGAGATCACGACCTGCACCTGACCCTGATTGAGCTGACGGGAAACCAGCATCTTGTGCGCATGTACAACGACCTCAATGTCCACATCCACGTTGCCCGCGCCCACTACCTCAACAGTGTGGAGAACGCGCGCGAGGCCCGGACAGAGCATGAGGCCATCATACGAGCCTTCGAGAGAAGCAGCGCCACCGGCAATGCTGACGACGCCGTCGCGGCGATCCGCAGTCACGTCTTGAACGTGCGCGAGCGCCTGTTGCGCATTTTGGAACAGCGCGGGGGTAGACTCTGAGCAGAGGAGGCCGCCTTATGGCCCATCGCTTTCCACTCATACCTTACGCTGCCTACGGTCCCGACCCGAATCCCCTACCCGTGCGTGAGGCCCATGACCCCGGCGGCCCCGACTACGTGGTCGCGGCTTCGCTCCAAGAGGAACATGGGCGGGGCGTTACCTTGCTGGGCACGACCCAGACGGGAAAGACGGCCAGGATTTCTGTCAGCATCGTGGCAAGGGGCATCGCCCATGTTGTGCTCGAGAACGCGACGACACACGGGCAGCGCGTCACTCTGGCAAGAACGCCAGCAGGCAGGCGACCAAGAGCGTCCATAGAGAAGACGGCAAAGCAGGTCAGCCTGGTGTCTGATCAGGTGACGGTGCAGATGACCCTAGACCCATTCCACGTCTCCTTCCACGGTCCGGGTGGGCGACGTCTCTTGGAGCAGAACTATACCGACACCGTGGCCAGGGGGCAACTGATTGTCCTGCCCTTTGGATTTAGCTCTGATGGCCAACGCTGCGTCGCGTTTCATGACGCCTTCACCATTGAGCCAGACGAGCACTTCTATGGCTTCGGCGAGAAGTTCACCGACTTCGACAAACGTGGACAGTGGATCGAGATGTGGATGTACAACGCCCTCGGTGTCCATTCCGAACGAGCGTACAAGAATGTGCCTTTCTTTGTCAGCAGCCGGGGCTATGGCATCTTCGTGGACAGTGTAACCTGCGTCCAGTTCGACATGGGGCGCAGCAATCAGGGTGCGATGAATATTGTCGTGCCCGACACCGCTCTCGACTACTACGTCATCACCGGCCCAGACCTGAAGAGCATCATCAGCCGCTACACCAGCCTGGTCGGCTTTCCCATCCTGCCGCCAAAGTGGGCATTGGGCTTGTGGATGTCCTCAGGCTTCAAGCGTGAGACCACAGAGGAGGCTCTGGGGCGCGCCCGCCGCCTGCGGGAGGAACGTATCCCCTGTGATGTGATTCATCTGGATACCTTCTGGCAACGCCACGGCTATTGGTCGGATCTCGTGTGGGACAAGGAGGTATACCCTGACCCTCAGGGCATGATCAGGGATCTCAAGGCGCTCGGGTACAGGGTCTGCCTCTGGATGAACCCATACTTGAGCGTGAAGAGCGAACGTTTTGCGGAAGCGAAAGAGAAGGGCTACCTGCTGAAGACACCTGACGGCGAGACATGGACCGGCCACCTGTGGGATGCCACTAGGCACCCGGCCACAGGCATCATTGACATGACCAATCCGCAGGCGGTGTCCTGGCTGCAAGGGTTGCTGCGGGAGTTGCTGATGATGGGGGTTGACGCCTTCAAGACGGACTTCGGTGAGGGCGTGCCCCTAGACGTGATCGCCCACAACGGCCTGACCGGGGAACGCCTGCACAATCTCTATCCGCTGCTCTACAACGATGCCGTTGCCCAGGTGACAGCAGAGGTGACGGGGACAGGTCTTGTTTGGGGGCGGTCAACGTATGCGGGCGGGCAGCGCCACGCCATCCAGTGGGCCGGCGATCCGTCGTGCACGTACCAGTCTCTGGCCGCCACCCTGCGCAGCGGGCTGAGCATGGCCATGTGCGGCCATGCCTTCTGGAGTCACGACATCGGGGGCTTCAAGGGCCAGCCCACGGCCGATCTGTATGTGCGCTGGGCGCAATTCGGTCTCTTCTCGCCGGCGTCTCGGGCCCACGGCACCACCACACGGCTGCCCTGGGACTACGGCGACGAGGCTCTGCGCGTTTTCCGGCAGTATGTCCGCCTGCGCTACCGCCTACTACCTTACATCTACACCTATGCCTGCCTGGCGGCGGAGACTGGCCTGCCGCTCATGCGTCCCATGGTGCTGGAGTTTCCCGACGATCCCAACACCTACACAGTAGACCTGCAATACATGCTTGGCTCGGAGCTCCTGGTAGCCCCCATCTACAACGAGGCAGGGCAGCGGCCGGTCTACCTGCCAGAGGGCCGCTGGGTAGACTTCTGGTCGAACGAGGTTATCCACGGCCCACAGACTCGTTTTGTCCAAGCGCCACTGGACAAGTTACCGCTCTACGTGCGCGCCGATGCCCTGATCCCCACCATCGAGCCACCAGACCATCTCGTGGAGACGCCGTTTGACTTCGTCACGTTTGACTGCTACTTGCTTAGGAGAGGCAGCTTTGAGCTGCGGGACAGCGATGGCCGGACACGGGTGATGGCTTCTCTACCCGGGTCGCACCTGGATGTGCGTGTTACCGGGGCCAAGAAGCGCCTCGGCCTGCGGCTTGTGCCATTGCCCAGCGTGCGGCGGGTGGATACGGTGACTGTGAATGGTGCTACACTCAACCGCATGGACGACGTGCGTATGGCCGTGGATGCACACCCTGGCTGGACGCGTGACCAGGACGGAGCGGTGAGAGTGATGGCAGTCCGCGAGTAGGAGGCGAAGTTAAGAGACATGGCATCTGATCTGTATCAGGTGACTGACGTACCCGTGCCCGATTTCGCACGTGGCAACCATCACCCAGGCGTGGATTGCTTGCTAACCCTCATGGGCCAGCACGGTCTCAAGGTCCATCAGTCCGCGGTCGAGGGCGACCTGGCAGGGCCGCACGGGCTGATCGCTCCCGACGACGTGGTGCTGCTTAAGGTCAACGCTCAGTGGAAATACCGAGGGGCCACCAACAGCGACGTCCTCAGGGGGCTGATCCAGTGCATTCTTGATCATCCCGACGGCTTCCGGGGTGAGGTTGTCATCATGGACAACGGGCAGGGCCAGGGCAGCATGGATGGCGATGCCCTGGGCTGGAACCGCTACCCGGACCGATCCATTCACTGCAATGCGGAAGACCCCATGCACTCCTTCTCGTTCCTGGCCAACACGGTCTTCGCTGGGCAGGGCGTGTCCTGCTACCTGCTCGACAATATCCGTGAGGTGTTTATCGGCGACGATGATCATGTGACCGATGGGTACCGCCTCTGGGAAGGGGTGTCGTATCCGTGCTTCACCACCGCCAGAGGGAGCCGCGTTGAGCTGAGAGAAGGGTTGTGGGGTGGTGCGCGCTTCGCAGATAAGCTGAAGTTGATCAATGTGCCGGTGCTGAAGCACCACAACGGCTGTGGCATCACTGGCTGCCTC
Source organism: Chloroflexota bacterium (assembly GCA_034431995.1). GTDB lineage: Bacteria > Chloroflexota > DTOL01 > DTOL01 > DAOUCN01 > DAOUCN01. Next base: position 15,181 of record DAOUCN010000323.1, read on the forward strand.
AAGAGCTTCTACGGCATCCTGTCTATGGGGCATCCGCAACGGGATTACCACTATGGCGAAGCGGGTAAGGTCTGGGGCGAGATGATCGCACGGGTGCGCGCCCCCGTGCTGAACGTCCTGGATTGTATCTGGATTTCCCTGCGCAACCACTACGGCTACCCTGCTACGAATACATCCCGTGTCAATAGGCTCCTGGCCGGCGTTGACCCCGTGGCGGTGGACTACTGGGCGGGCAAGTACATCATGTACCCGGCCAGTGGCGATCCCGCTGAGCACCCTGACCGCCTAGACTCCAGCCTCCACGCGCATCTGACTCAGGCGGCGGAAACGTTCAATCAGTACGGAGGTATCGCTGGCCGGCCAGTCACGATGAACGAAGCCGAGATGCGCCTGTTCACGGCGCGGCCGTAGGACAGCGATAACCGCAGCGTCGGCGATGGAAAGCCGACCTACGGTTCTGCGAGTGCGTGGCAACAAACGGTCTCTTGCCCCCGTCCTGCGTCTGTGCTACAATAGCCCCGCCAAACTTCCGACGCGAGAGTCTCATGGTGGATACGGCCCGCAGGTCTCCTGCCCCTGCCCCCGCAGACACGGTCACGGTCGTGCTGCGGGGTTATTTCAGCCACTATGTCCAGGACAGCGTGCGCACGGTGTCTCTGCCCCTGGCCGAGGCGCCCACGCCCCGGGCGGCCCTGGCCCGCCTGGCCGTCCCCCTGGCAGCCGTCGGCCTGCTCGTGGTAAAAAAGGAGATAGTTGAGCCAGACGCGCCCCTGGCCGCCGGCGACACGCTGGAGGTGCTCCCGCTCTTGGCGGGAGGATAGGAGCAGCGAGCGGGGAGCAGTGAGCAGCGAGCAGTGAGCAGCGAGCAGTAAGCAGCGAGCAGTAAGCAGTAAGCAGTAAGGGGACGAGTGGAGAGAGATCAGGAGTCAATCGCCGAGGAGGTGCAGTGCCGCGAGATGGGGGCGCTTTCACGCCCTGAACCTTTGGCGCTCTGACGCTTTGACGCCCTGACGCCTTGACCCCTTGACCCCTTGACGCTTTGACGCCTTGACGCTCTTGTTCTGACTACTGGAATGCCGCCACTGACTACTCGGAGGCCCCAATGCCCTACGCCTACAACGGCAAGATTCTGCACGTCAATCTCACCAACGGTAGCTACGAGACCGAGGAGCCGGGCGATTCCTTCTATCGCACGTACCTGGGCGCCAAGGGCTTCGTGGCCTACTACCTCTTCCGGGAGCTGCGGCGCGGCATTGATCCCCTGTCGCCGGAGAATGTCCTGGTGCTGGCCGCTGGCTCCCTCACCGGGACGCCGGGGCCTGGGCTGAATCGCTATAGTGCGGGCGCCAAGTCGCCCCTGAGCGGCGTGTACGGCGACTCCGAGGCGGGCGGCTGGTGGGGGCCGGAACTCAAGTTCGCCGGTTTCGATGCCATCGTGTTGCGGGGATGCTCGCCTCATCCGGTCTATCTCTGGATTGACGATGGCAAGGTGGAGCTGCGCGATGCCCGCCATCTGTGGGGTCGCACCACGGGCGAGGCCCACCAAGCCATCCGCTCGGAGGTGGGCGCGGCAGGGCGCAGGGTGCGCATCGTGACCATCGGCCCGGCGGGCGAACGGCTGGTACGTTTCGCCCTCCTGTCCAACGAGCTGCGCCACTTCAACGGCCGCGGCGGTATGGGTGCCGTCATGGGATCAAAGAACGTGAAGGCCGTGGCTGTGCGGGGGACGAAAGAGCCTGCCCTGGCCGATCCAGACAAGGTCATAGAGATCGTCAAGTGGCACGCCAGGGAGTTCAAGAACGACCCCCGCGGCGGAGCATTGAACGCTATGGGCACGCCGGGCTTGGTGCACGGCCTTCAGGCAGCGGGCTTGCTGCCTACCCACAATTTCCGGTCAGGGAGCTTCGACCAGTGGGAGCGCATCGCCTATGACGCCTTCAAGGCCGAGGTGATGAGCGGCACAGGCACCTGCTACGCCTGCCCGGTGCGCTGCAAGCGAGAGGTCGCCGTGGACGACGGCCAGTACAAGGTGGAGCCGCAATACGGCGGCCCAGAGTACGAGACCATCGCTGCCCTGGGCTCCGGCGTCGAGGTAGGCAACCTCAAAGCTATTTCGGCAGCCAATCAGATCTGCGCTGCCTACGGCCTGGATTCCATCTCAGCGGGCGTCACCATTCAGTGGGCAATGGAGTGCTACGAGCGCGGCATCCTGACCAAAGAAGACACCGGCGGCCTGGAGCTCCGCTTCGGCGACGAGAAGCTGGTGCTGCGCCTGCTGGAGATGATCGCCCGGCGCGAGGGCTTTGGTGATCTCCTGGCCGAGGGGGTGCGTCGGGCCTCGGCCAAGATCGGCCGCGGCAGCGAGGAGTTTGCCATGCACGTCAAGGGCCAGGAGCTGCCCCTGCACGAGCCGCGGGGCAAGTTCAACGTGGGGCTAGGCTACGCCGTCTCGGAGACCGGGGCCGACCATCTGCGCTCTGCCCACGACACCTCGTTCGTGCATGCCGAATCTGCTCCCCTGCGCTCCCTGGCACCCCTGGGCATCCTGGCGCCAATAGATCCGCTGGCTGCCACGCCGGACAAGGTGCGCTTGTACGCCGTGTCGGAGCTAACATCCGTATTGTGGAACTCGGTAGGTGCCTGTTTCTTCGTCTATTCTCCGCGCGGCTTCTTCCCCCTGGAGCAGGCGGTGCAACTTATCCGGGCCATCACCGGCTGGGATACGAGTCTCTTTGAGCTGCTCAAGGCATCGGAAAGAGTGATCAACCTGGCGCGCTCCTTCAACCTGCGGGAAGGCTTGACCCGGGCCGACGACACGCTGCCCACGCGCTTCTTCCAGCCCCTTGAGGGCGGACGCCTGCAGGGCAAGAGCATCAGGCCCGAAGACTTTGAGCGGGCCGTGACCCTGTACTATCAGATGCGCGGCTGGAACCCGGTGAGCGGGCTGCCCAGCGCTGGCAAGCTCGTCGAGCTTGGCTTGGAATGGACCGCCGCTGACCTGGGCATTGAGGTCTAGCGCGTGCCGCTCTCTGCCCTTGCCCTGGTGACGCTGTCTGCCCTGCTGCACTCTGCGTACCACGTGCTCTACAAGGCAAGCAGAGACAAGCAGGCTTTTGTCTGGTGGCTACTGGCCATCTCGGCGGTGGTCTACTTACCTGTCGTGGCGGCTGACTTCCCCGTTATCCCGCGCACGGGGTGGCTCTTGATCGCGGTCAGTTCAGTGCCCCAGGCCGCCTACTTCGCCCTCATGGGCCGGGCCTACGACGCTGGTGACCTGTCGCTTGCCTATCCCCTGGCGCGGGGCTCGGCGCCGTTGTTCATTGCCCTGTGGGCGGCGCTGTTTCTGGGCGAGCGATTGGCCGCTGTGGGTCTGGCGGGGATCGCGGTTATCGTCGTGGGCCTGTGGTTGCTGAATCTGCCGCAGGGCGGGCGCATGGCCCACGTCATGCAGTCACTGGCCCAGCCGGTCGGCCGCTCGGCGTTGCTCGCTGCCCTGTCCATCTCGGCCTACACGACCATTGACAAGCTGGGTGTGCGGTACGTGCCACCCCTGCCCTACTTCTACCTTGTGGCGGTCTTGACCCTGGCGATCTATAGCGTTTACCTGGTGGCAGCCCGCGGATGGTGGCGCCTGGGCGTCTGCTGGCGGGCCGAGTGGCGTGGTCTTGTGCCTTCCGGCATCGCCATGACGCTTTGCTATGTGCTCGTGCTGCGGGCGATGCAGATGAGTCTGGTAAGCTATGTCGGCTCGGTGCGGGAGATGAGCGTCGTCTTCGGCGCCATCTGGGGGGCGGCGCTGCTCAAGGAGTCGTATGGCTGGCGGCGGGCGGCCGCGTCGCTGCTGGTGGTTGCGGGAGTGCTGATGGTTGCTGCGGCGCGCATGGGTTAGTGGGGGCAAAGCATTCGGCGGCGGGAGAGTGTGCCAATTCAGCCGTAGTGTGGTTGCCGTATCTCCTCCCCGCGGAGGCGGGACGAGCGACATGAGCCTCAAACGAAGCGAGCTCCAGGGCTTGTCGTATGTTGTCCTGGCCGTGATCATGTTCGCCACCAGCCCGGTGCTCATCCGGCTGGCCTTTCCTGTGTCTTCATTCGAGATCACCTTCTGGCGTATGGCCCTGGCTGCTCCCACTGTGCTGGTGCTTTCCCTGCTCCTGCGCCAACCCATCGTGTTCCCCAAGGCCGACCTGGGCCGCTTTGCCCTCTACGGCCTGGTCGCGGCCCTCCACTTCTTGCTCTACATTGCCTCCCTCGAGTTCACGACCATTGCCCATTCGCTATCCCTGGTTTACACGGCCCCCATCTTCATCGCCGTCCTCTCGGCCATCTTCCTGCACGAGCCGATTCCCCGCCGCAAGTACGCGGGCATCGCCCTGGCCGTGCTGGGGGTGGCCATCTTGGCCGGGTTCGAGGCGCAGTTCAGCCTGCCCATGTTCGTGGGCGACCTGCTGGCCCTGGGCTCGGCCGTGTGCTTCGGCATCTACTCAGTGATCGGTCGCTCTCAGCGCGACCGCTACCCCCTGTTGACCTACGCCTTCATTGTGTACGGCATGGCCGCCCTCTGGCTCGCACCCGCGGCTGCCGTCTCCTTTCGCCCCGTGTACAGTGTGCCCGCTGTGCTGTCCATCTTGTTTCTCGGCGTCTTCCCCCTGGGCCTGGGGCACACGCTGTACAACGCCGCCCTACGCCGCGTCCACGCCGCCTATGCGAACCTGATTGCCACGCAGGAGGTGACCGGGGGCGTCATCCTCGGCTTTCTGATTCTGGGAGAGGTGCCCAGCATAAACGCCATTGTGGGCGGCATCCTGACCCTGATTGGCATCGTTCTGGTCTTGGTATAGCCGTCAGGCCCAACCTTCCGCAGGTTGTCCGCTCCTGGCCAGTGAGCCGTCGCAAGCAAGCTGTGGGAGGTTTTCCGCTCTATCTTGACGGGCAAGAGCAGGGATGTTATCATGCTGCAGGGCAAGCCGTAAGAGCGAATTGGAGGTCGTAGATGGAACTGAGCCTGATCCTGTTCATTGTTATGATTGCCATTGTCTTCCTCTTCTTGCGTGGCATGGGGGCAGGAGGGACCATGCGCTGCAACCGCTGCGACGGTACGGGCCAGGTCAATGAACGGTGGCCAGACCCTAAGGAGCCTGGTGGCTGGCACATCGTCGAGGGCACGTGCCCTAAGTGCAAGGGAAAGGGGAAGATCTAGGGGGCAAGGTAGGTCTGGTCATGGCAGCACAAGGGGGCCGCAACCGCCGACAGGCACGAGTGTGGTGGACACTGGTTGTCATTGCGGCGGTCGCGGCTGTTGCTGCATTCGTCCTGTTGCCCCGTCCCGTGCGGCTGATCACCGTGCGTGCCGACGGGGCGCAACGCGTCCTGGCCACCCGCGCGTCTACCGTGTCCCAACTCCTGAGCGAAGCCGACATCGTGTGTGGCGAACATGACCGTGTCACACCTTCCCCGGATTCCTCGTTGTCCCTGTTCCAAACGGTGACCATCGTGCGTGTGACGCTTGTTGTGCGCACACACACCGTCTCCGTTCCGCCGGACATCGAGTCCATTGCTGATCCCAATGCTTCCCGTGGCTATCGTCTGCTGCTTCGCCCAGGAGTACCGGGCCTGAAAGAGGTCGAGGAGCAGATCACGGTTGAGGATGGCGTGGAGATGGGCGTCAGAACATCGCGCGAGACCATGCTGGCTACGCCGATCCCCGAACGTGTCGTTGTCGGTACGCGAGAGAACCCGATCCTCGACGCCTTTCGCGAGGCTGCCCTCACCTACCTGGGACGGGGAGGCGTCACGCGGCTCAGCCCCTCGGTGGTCGAGCAGACCCTCTTCGAGTTGGCCCGCCAATGGGGCGATCGCTACGGCTCGGTGCGCATCCTGACCCGGAGGGATCGTCCATGGCTGGTGGTACAGACCTTTGCCCGCACACCAGACGAGGTGGCTGCCTTTGTCTTCTGGTGGACGGACGAACTGCACGCCTTTGGCCAGATCGTGGCGGAAGGACTCACTCTGCTGGATGCTCGCGCTCAGGAGGGCGGGGCGGGCCCCGAGTTGGGACTGGTGCTCACTGCCGGACAGGCTAGCCAGGCGGGCAGCGGCGGTCAGGCGGAGGAGACACAGGCCCCCCACTTCATGCTCTTCCGCCTGCTAGGCCAGTCATGGCAGCGGCTGTGGACGTCGCAGGGCGCCGCCTCGTGGCGCAGCAGCCTCGGCACGGTGTCGTTTGGGGGCGCGGACCTGGAGCGCCTGGAGGTGCGCGGTTCCTCTTATCTGCTGGACGATCCGGCAACGGCCATCATCAGAGAGTGCAGGACATGTCCCCATCGGCGCTTCGAGAGCGTCTGGCAACGGGCGGGCGACGCCTATGTCCTCCTCTCGCAGACCACTGTACCGTCGCCCTATGCCAGCCTGTGGACCTTCGCTGACGGCTTGCGCCGGGGCGACCTCAGCGGCGCTATTCTCCTGGCCTCCCACTCCCAGGTGATCAGCGACGCGCTTAGGCTGGGCCTCGGCCGGACCGACCGCCAGTGGACGACCGGCGGACGTGAGACGGATCTGGTCTTCGATCTCCTCAGCAAGGACACCAGCCTACGGGTCACCCTCCTGCAGCGTGATGCCCGCTGGTTTGTGGATGCCATTGGCCCTGTACCGGCCGTGGGCAGGATCCTCTTCACTGGAACGCGGCCGGTGGTGCGCGGCCTCTACGCCATGGATGCCACTGCCAGCATGCCTGCCCGCTCCCTGGGCGAGGGCCAGCGCTACGTCTGGTCTCCCAACTACTCGCACCTGGCTTATGACTGGCAGGGTGTCGTGTATACGATGGCTGGGGACGGCAGTGACAAGCGCGCGGTGGGCGCGGGTGTCGCCCCGGCGTGGTCTCCCGACGGCAAGCAACTGGCCCTGGAGCGCCCGTCGGACAAGGGGCCAACTGTGATCGTAGCGGCCCTGGAGAACGGCGCCGAGGTTCGTCTGGCGGCCGGCAGCAAACCATCGTGGGCGCCCACCCCTAGCGCATCTGGCAGTGCCCGGCTAGCCTATAGCTATACCAGTGGCCCAGGCTTTCCTTCCTCGGTCTATGTCAGCGACGTTGCCACCGGCGCTTCGTACATGCTGGCCACAGATGGTAGCGAGCCCCTGTGGTCCCCTGACGGCAACGCTATTGCCTTTGTGACGTCTCGTCATGACATCGTGGTGGTCACCCTGGAGCCCGGCAGGGCAACGGTCGTCGGGCCCGGCTGGGGATACACGTGGTCCCCTGGCGGCACTCGCCTCGCCTTCCTCAGCGCGAAGGACAAGGGCAGACCCATGGTCTGGAATCGCGAAAAGGGAGAGAGCGCCGTTATCGTCGCGCGTGATGATGTGGACGGGCTATCGTGGTCGCCTGACGGCAAGGAATTGGTGCTGTCGCTAGCAGATGCAGGAGGATTATGGCTGGTGGGAAGCGACGGCAGCAATCTGCGCAAGCTCGCCGATGGACGCGACCCGGTGTGGGGATGGATGCCGCGCGCAGGCAGGTAGCTGGTCACCAATGGGAACGGAAGGGGAGAGCACAGCCTACGGCCTGGACCCGGCCGCCCCTGGCGCAGGGGTCACGGTGCGGATAGGGGTGGGCGCCGGCAGACGCGTCACGGGTATGGACGGGCGAAACGTCGGCGTGGCCGGAGGAACGGGGGGCGTGGGCGTTCCAGTTGGAATAATCAAAATCTGGTCCTCACGAATGAGCTCACGGTCAGAGAGACCGTTGGCGATCATGATGGCCTCGATAGAGACGCGGAACTTCTCGGCGATGACGGTGAGGTTGTCGCCGAACTGGACGACGTAGGTCACCGGCGGCGGCTTGGTGGCTGTGGGAGGGACACGGGTGGCCGTGGGCGTCTTGGTGCGTGAGGCGGTGGGCGAAGCGCTAGGTAGTCGCGTGCTGGTATGGGTGGCGGTGGCTGTCACGGTGGCGGTGGAGGTGATGCGGGTCGGCCAGGTCGGTTGTGGCAGGCCCAGTTGCGGCCTGTAGGCAAAGATGAAGCTGACGGCCAGGAGCACGCCCACGACGATGGCCAGGCTGAGCTTGCAGACGGTCGCCAAACGAGGCCAGAGGGAAAGACTGGCCCCGCAAACAGGACACTTGCCTCTTGTGCCTGGGGTAAGGCGAGAGCCACAGGCGCGGCAGCGAGCAACGCGCCTCCCTCCCTCTGCCCCGCACGCGGGACAGTGCTGGAAGGCGGCCTCATAAACGGTCCCACATTCGCGACAACGGCGCTTGGCCATGGCTTTCCCTTCTGTTGCCAAGTATACATCAAGAGGAACAGCGCGCGCAAGGCGGCTACTGAGAACTCAGCAATTCCAAATATGGCGCTGCTCGGGGGAGGAACCTCAGTTGACAAGGCGCTCTGGGGGCCAGATCCCTCCGCTGAGGTTGGTTTTCGGCTCCAGATGGGGAGTCCCTACCCCTGCCCGTCCCATATTTG
>DAOUCN010000324.1:0-4375 GCA_034431995.1 Chloroflexota bacterium
ACGCGTCGCTTGATCTCCTGGGGATCCATTTGCAGCAGGGCGCCGAGGCGTTGGAAGAGGACGGCCTCGCTTTGCACAGTCCCCGCGCCGGCAGGAGGAGATGTGCTCCCTTCGCTGCCTCGGGAGCGCACAAGGGCAGCGGCTCGGGTGTCCTCAGGCGTCGCGGCGGCCTCGCCTTGAGGGAGGTCGGCAGGCATGATCGAGACGGTGAAACTGGGCAGGTTGCGCACCAGGAGGTGGCTATGCCGGTCGTAGATGATGCCACGGAGAGTGGGCGTGAAGATCCGGCGAATCCGGTTGCGCTCGGCCTGCCCGGCATAGCGCGAGCCCTCAACGATCTGGAGGCGGTAGAGCTGGCCGACCAGAAGAAGGAGAGACACGATAACGACGAAACGAAACAGAATGAATCGCGCGCGCATGTTTGGCTTGCTGTGCTATGCAGTCGGTACCAACGCCACGCTTGATCGGCCTGCCAGGCGCGACACGGGCCAGAACACGACCGGCACGAGGACAAGATTGGTCAGCACCGACGGTGCAATGACGTGGGTGAAAGCGATAGGCCAGGAGAGAGGCCAGCCGGCCAAGCGCAAGATGACCCCCACCAGCACGTCGTACAGGACGGTAGCAAAAGCCACAGTCAGGAGCGGCACCACAGCCCTGCCGGATAGAGGCACCTGACTGACGAGGCCAGCCAGGCCGCCCACAATGCAGAGGGCCAGGGCATGGGTGCCCAGCGGCGCGGCGGATAGCAAGTCCAAGCTCAGGCCGCCGATCAGGCCCCAGACGGCCGCCTCTCTGCTACCGCGGACCATGCTCCCGGAGATGACCAACAGGAGCACGGCGTCAGGCACCACGCCGAGGATGCCGACAGCCGGGCCGACCGTACTCTGCACAATGGCAACGGCAAGAAAGACGACCACCAGTCCGATGAGGATGGCAGAACCTCCTAGCAGGGCGGTGCGTCTCTGGTCTGGTTACTGGGTACCCACCCTGATGGGATCGAAGTTGCGAATGACAAACACGATGTCCAGCCGGGCGAGATCAACGACCGGGACCACCGACGCTGTCTGGAACGGACTCTGGTCTTTGCTCTGCACGTTGGAGATGACGCCCACGGCCAGGCTACGAGGGAAGGCGCCGCCGAGGCCCGATGTCAGTACAACAGCGCCTGGGAGCACGCCCTCGCCCTGGCGAATGTACTTGAGAGTCAAGCCCCCACGTCCCTGACCGACCAGCAGCCCGTCGCTTCTGGAACCCTGGATCATGACGTTGACAGCGCTGGAAGAGTCGGTGATGAGCAAGATCTTGGCATAGTTGGGGCCAGCCTGGATGACGGTCCCTACCACTCCCTGAACGACCAGCAGGTCTTCCTGGCGCTGCTGGTCTCCTTGTTCCACAGGCAGACGCACGCGACCGGCGGCGACGACCACCTTGCCTTCGCGCACGCCGTCGCGTGTCCCTTTATCAATGATGAGAGTCTGAATGAAGTTGTTTGGGTCGCGGCCGATCACCCGAGCCGGCAGGAGGTCGTAGGTCGGGCTCGCCTGGGCGAAGCCAAGCTGCTCGCGCAGGACGCGGTTCTCGTTCTCGGCTTCCTGCAAGCTGATAACGAGAGAGCGCAGACGCTCGACTTCTGTGCGCAGGCTCTCGTTCTCGGTGCGCAGCCGCTGGCTGTCGGCCAAGCCCAGGCGCACGGCGCTCGCTGCCTGGCCGATACGGCTCATGCCCGTCTGAATGGGGGCGAGAAACTGGATCAAGAAGCGCTCGGTGGAGGCCAGGATACCAACCTGGTGCAGCGCCAAGACGGTCAGGCCGATGGTGATCGCGAGAGCGAGCAGCAGCACATTACGCGCGCGCAGGATTGTCATTCCAGCTTGACACACCAGATGCGGGCCAGCAGGCAACCACTACCCCGCCGTGTGGGCGGTGGCCGGCTATGCGCTGGACGGCGAGACCGCCCTCCAGCGGCTGTGACGCGCTGCACAGGCGGGTTGACACGCTAGCGCAGCGGACGGGCGTGATCGGACACCAGGACCTTGCGCAAGGTATCCATTTCCTCCAGGACCTTGCCAGCGCCGCGTACCACGCAGGTCATCGGTTCTTCAGCCACATAGACGGTCATCTTCGTCTCATAGGACAGGCGCTGGTCCATGCCAGCCAACTGCGCGCTGCCGCCGGCCAGGACGATGCCGTGCTCCATGAGATCGGTGATCAGCTCTGGTGGAGTCTCCTCCAGGGTCGTTTTGACCGCTTCGACAATGGCGTTGACTGAGGCTGAGATGGCCTCGCGGATTTCCACGCTTGATACCTCAATGGAACGAGGCAACCCTGTGACAAGATCGCGACCCCGCAGGGTCACTTTCTTTTCCTCTGGCAGGGGGAAAGCGCTGCCGGCCTCAATCTTTGTGTTCTCCGCCGTCCGTTCGCCGATGAGCAGGTTGTAGCGCTGGCGGGCAAAGGCGATGATCTCTTGATCCATCTCATCGCCCGCCACGCGGATGGAGCGGTTGACGACCATTTCGCCCAGGGAGATGACGGCCATCTCTGTCGTGCCGCCGCCGATGTCCACAATCATACAACCGTTTGGCTCATTGACGGGCAGACCGGCACCGATGGCCGCCGCCATCGGCTCCTCGATCAGAAAAGCCTCGCGCGCGCCAGCGTTCAGGCTGGCATCCTGAACGGCGCGCCGCTCCACTTCGGTCACACCGCTGGGGATGCCAATCACGACGCGCGGGCGCGGGATGAGAGCGAAATCCTTGTGCGCCAGTCCAATGTAGTGGTGGAGCATCTGCTCTGTGATGTCGAAGTCAGAGATGACGCCATCGCGCAGGGGGCGGATAGCCACGATGTTGGCTGGAGTGCGGCCAACCATGCGCTTGGCCGCACTGCCGAAGGCGAGGACGCGACGCGTCTTCTTCTCGACTGCCACAACCGACGGCTCGCGAATCACGATGCCGCGGTTGCGCACAAGGAGCAGGATGTTGGCGGTACCCAGGTCTATTCCGATGTCTCGGCTAAACAGCCCGAGGAGCTGGCTGAACGGGTTGATCACCAGGCCCTCCCAAAGGCATAGGAAGGTGGCAGCATGGGCCACCCGGATACTACTCGGTCGTTTCCTCCGCTGCCGCGGCTTCTTCCTCTGGCGCTGCTGCCTCGGCCGCTGGAGCAACCTCGGCGACCTCGACTTCTTCCTTCTCCGGAGGCATGACCTTCACCACGACTGTGTCTGGGTGAGAGACGATGACGATGCCTTGCCCAACCTTGAGATCCTTGACCAGAATGGCCTGGTCTATCTCTGCGAGACTTGTGATGTCTACCTCAATAGAAGGCACCAGATCGCTCGGCAGACACTCGATCTCGACGCGATCTAGGTTCTCCAGCAAGATGCCGCCGGCAGTGACGCCCGGCGCCTCGCCAGTGAAGACTAACGGCACCTCAGTGCGTATCTTCTCGGTCATGCTGACCTGGTAGAGATCCACATGAAGAAGCTCGCCTGTGGTGGCCTTGCGTTGCAGCCCTCGCACGAGCACAGGGCGTGCTCCGTCTGGCTGGCCCGTATCGAGGGAGATCAGGGCGTTCATACCCGCCCTCGCCAGGACCTCCTCCAGCTTCCGCCGATCGGCCTGCAGGGCAGCCGAGGGGATATTGTGCCCGAAGACGTTGACAGGGATAACGCCCTGCCGGCGAAGGAATCGTACTTTCTTGCCCAGGACCGTTCGTGGCTGGGCCCGCAAGTGGATCGTGTCCATCTAACCTCCTGACTGCATGCCTCCTGGCCCTGAGGCCAGGAGTGTCTCGGCCTTGTGTCGCCATTGTACTCCATCGCCTGCCTTCTGTCAACCACTGTACTCTGGTGATCCAGGGCGTGTGCAAAGCCGCGCAGCCACCGAACACCTCCCGCAGGCAACGCCCGTGCATCGCTGAGCCGACCTGCGGGAGCGCGGCACTGACTGCGCCTGAGCCCTGGGAGTGTGGGGCATGGGATCATGCCCCGCCTGATGACTGACGAGGATTGGGCGGGGACCCTTACATGGGCCTAGAACCTGTTCCTTGTACTTTACCCCTTTCAGGCATTCTGGTATAATGGCGAGGGTAGGAGGCGACCGGGCGAGTACCTGGTGCCGACAGGCGTCGGCGAGACGGCTGCAAGTACTCCTTCCTAGGTTGTTGCAGACTACGCGAGGAGGTAGTTGGATGAGGGCCGATGACCGTGTGCAGCGGCGTCGCCAGCGTGTGCACGACCTGCTGTTGGAGGACGAGAGCCTGATCGCGAACCTGGGGGACGATGAGGCAAAGGTGCTCATCCAGTGGGCGTTGAAGCAGGCAGACGGCTGGGTTGACGCCTCGTTTGCCATACGGGGCAATCCTGAGG
>DAOUCN010000325.1:0-15584 GCA_034431995.1 Chloroflexota bacterium
CCCATTCTGTAGCGCGCGCTTCACGGCACGCGATGCCTTCCTCAGGGACAGCCGCTATGCGCGGCTGGTTGCGGCAGGGCCTATCGTGACTGCCGTGTATGGCTATCCTTTCCTTCCCTGGGGAGGCAAAGGACTCGAGGTCGCCTCCCTGGACGATGCCATCCTCAAGACGACAGAACTCCTGGCGCGTGGCGCCGACGTCATCAAGATCGCCCTGGAGAGTGGCCGCTCGTTCAACTTGAGCATGCCCGTGCTGTCCTCCCTGGAGGCCGCTGCCATCGTGCAGGTGGCTCATGAGCACGGAACAAGGGTTTCGGCTCATGTTCTCCTGGTCGAGGATCTGCGGCGCGCACTAGACGCGGGCGTGGATGATGTTGCCCACATGGTGTCCGATCCCGCGCCGGATGAGCTCATCAAGAAGATGGTGGCGACAAACACCTACTGGGTGCCAACCATTGAGCTATGGAAGAACGTGGGGGCCCGCACGTTCGTGCCCATAGCCAATCTGGCCACCTTCGTGCGGGCCGGAGGCAAGGTGGCCCTGGGCACCGACTTCGCTGGCTATGCCGCCGAGTTCGACCTGGGCATGCCCGTGCGTGAGATAGGCTTCATGCGCGAGGCGGGCATGACGCCCATGCAGATCATCGTGGCGGCGACCAAGAACGCCGCCTACGTGAGCAACCTGGAGCACGAGCTGGGCACCCTGGAAGCGGGCAAGATCGCCGATGTCCTCGTCGTTAACGGCGATCCTCTGCAGGACCTGAACGTGCTCACAAAGGTGCGGATGGTTGTGCACAATGGTGTGGTGATTCGCGGTCAATAGCGACGGTGAAAAAGGACGAAAGACCAAAGACGGGCGACGGACGCTTCCGTCTGCCTGCCCACTGTAAGGGTAGTGGCAGCGCCTTCGTCAACTCGGGGGAAGGCTAACCACTACTCGACAAGGAGTAACACGATCATGACGCGCGCCACATGCCTCTTGGCTGTGCCATTGGCCCTGGTTCTGGCCGCCTGTGGAGCGGCCGCCGCCACCCCCACGCCCACGCAGTTCTCCGATCCGTTCGCCTACTGCACAGCGGTAGGCACCATTGACACGCCCGATGCCCGCTACATGGGACAGAAGGTGCCAGATGCCATCGCCAACGGCCTGCGCAAAGCCTTGCAGATACCGGCCGACACCCCCGACCCGACCTTCAGCCAGCGCACCTTCTGGCGTTGCATGGGCGGCAAGGTCTATGCCTGCAACGTCGGGGCAAACCTCCCCTGCACGACCAAGGCCGACACCAGCCGCACGCCGACGCAGGAGATGACCGACTTCTGCAAGGCGAACGCCAACGCCGACGTGGTGCCAATGGCGGTGACGGGGCGCGCCACAGTCTACCAATGGCGCTGCACCAGCGGCGCGCCAGCCATCGTCAAGCAGTTCGTCACACCCGATGCCCAGGGCTTCCTCGCCAACATCTGGTATGAGATCACCCCGCAGTAGCCGCGTGGTGGCAACGGGCCATTTCTCAGCCCGATCGGTTCCCCGTCGGGGGCTAATGCTACTACCGTACTCCTCATGAACCATTGGGTTTCTCACCGCAAAGACTGCAAAGAAGGAGCTTCTTCTTTGCGTTCTTTGCGAGCTTTGCGGTTGATCAGCAGTCCGTCACCGCCAGGTACGGTAGTAGTACTGAGCGCGTCGTCCACGACGTGATGAACGGCATAACGAGATGTGGGCGTAAGACAGGGTTCGGAACCTGCGGCAGGCTTTTCCTTGCAGCAGGATTCTCATTGACTTCTGCGTAAAGTTATGATATAGTCAAAAGGGCAGTACACCCGGATTCCCCGGAGATGACGATGAACAGGTTGTATGCACCTGTGTTGCGACTGACCTTCGTGGCCGTCGTGCTGGCGGCGTGCTCGACCGCACCGCCGCCTACCCCCTCGCCCTCACCAGCGGACCTGCTGGCTCGCGCCGTCAGTGACCTGCAAAGCCTGAGCAGCGTCAAGTTCACCCTGACGCGCACGGGCGAGCCGGTCGTCATCGAGACGCTGACCGGGGCCACCTTCGTTGAAGGCACGGGCGAGTACCAGGCCCCCGACAAGGTCCACGCCAGGATCAAGACCCAGATCGGCTCGGCTGTGCTGGCCCTGGACATGCTCTGGCTGCCCGAGGGCGCCTACATGACCAACCCGATTACCGGCGGCTACATGAAGGTGCCCGCCAGCATGGAGTTCGATGTTTTGGCACTATTCCGCGCCGACGGACTCGCCGGCGTACTGGAGAGCAGCATGTCGAATGTCACGCTGGTCGGCAAGGAGAGCATCGAGGGGATTGATGCCTACCACGTGCGCGGCGAGGCCCAGGGCGACAGGCTCAAGGCGCTGACCGCCGGCACCCTGGTCGAGGGCACGCATACCGTGGACGTGTGGATAGAGATCGGCGCCTGGCACATCCTGCGCCTGCGCGACACCGAGCCAGGCGGGGCCGCCAACGCCTGGACCCTCGACCTGTCCGGCTTCAACAAGCCGGTGGAGATCAAAGGGCCATAGTAGTGATGAAACCCTCGCCACGGCCCGTGCACTCACCCGAGCTGGTGCTGGCCCTGGCCTGCCTGCCGGTCTTCATCGGCGCGCTGGACCTGACCATCGTGTCCGCCGTGCTGCCCACCGTCGTCAGCGAGCTCAACATCCCTCTGCAGAGCGGCCTGGACGACGCCACCTGGGTCGTCACCGGCTACCTCCTCGCCTATGCCGTCAGCATGACGTTCATGGGCCGCGTCTCCGACATCCTGGGCCGCCAGCGCGTATTCCTCATCTGCCTGGCGGTTTTCTTCCTCGGCTCGTGGTGGGTGGCCGCCTCCGATGGGGTGCCCACACAGTGGCTCGCTACCCTGGCCAGGCGCATCAGCGGCGAGCGACCCGACCGCAGCCTGATGGCCCTCAACGCCCTGATCGGCGGCCGCGTGGTGCAGGCCTTCGGCGCGGGGGCCATGGTGCCGGTGAGCATGGCCCTGGTGGGCGACCTGTTCCCGCCAGCGCGGCGGGCGACCTATCTCGGCGTGATCGGGGGCGTGGATACGGCTGGCTGGGTGCTCGGCCACCTCTACGGCGGGATCATGGTGCAGTATGTCCCCTGGCAGGTCCTCTTCTGGCTCAACCTGCCGGTCGTCGCCGTTGCTTTCGTCCTGCTGTGGCGGCTGCTACGCGGGCTTGACCAGACGCTGGCGACCGGCGGCGTGGACTGGCTGGGCACGGGCCTGATTACGCTGGCCCTGGCCGGGTTGAACATTGGGCTTGGCGCCAACGAGGCCACGGGGCCGACGGCCTTCGGCCTGCCCAACGAGTCGCCGCCCTATGCCGTTCCGTTGCTGATGATAGGAGCGGTCGCCTTTGTCCTGTTCCTGTGGGTAGAACGGCGGGCGGCCCACCCCTTGCTCAATCTCCGCCTGTTCGCCGACCGCAACGTGGGCGCGGCGAGCCTGACCAACCTGCTGGTCGGCTTCTGCATGATGGTGGGCCTGGTCAGCGTGCCGCTGCTGATTAACACAGCCGGCGCGGGGACGAGCGAGCAGGCGGCGCTGGTGAGCGGCTATCTGTTGGGGACGTTCACCATCCCGCTGGCGCTGTCTGCCTTGCCTGGCGGCTTGCTGGCCCGGCGCATTGGCTACCGTTGGGCGACGACGGCGGGGCTGGCCGTTGCCCTGGGCGGGTTCATGCTCATGAGCTTGTGGCAGCCGGGGATGGCTCGAAATGCAGTCGAGTTGGTCGCTGGAACGGCGGCGGTTACAGTGCCAGGGGCGGACGTGTGGTGGAACGTCCTGGGGATGATCTCCGGTCTCGTCCTGGCCGGCATAGGGCTGGGGCTGACGATGGCGCCCATCGGCGCGGCGGTCATCAACGCTGCTCAGCCTGTCGAGCGCGGATCGGCCTCAGCCCTCGTCATCATCCTGCGGCTGGTCGGCATGACGGTCAGCGTGAGCACCATGACCACCTACGGCGTGCGCCGGGCCCAGGCTCTCAGCCAGACGGCCCTCGCCGGCGTCGCTCTGGATGATGCGCAGAGGATTGCCGCTGTGATCGAGCGCAGCAGCACACAAGTGGCCACCGAGATGGCGTTAATGGCCGCTGGCGTCTGTCTGCTCGCGCTGCTGGTCGCCCTGCGCCTGCGAGCACGGGACATGGCCGCACCACCTACGCCGTGTCTGTGATTCTGATATCCGTGCATAAATCGGTTAGGAGGAGCAGCATGATCACACCAGAGCTTGCCCGCAAAGTGCTGGCCGTCGCCCTGCGCAATGGAGGCGACCTGGCCGAGGCGTACATGGAGAGCCAGGAAAGCCTGCTCCTCTCCCTGGACGATGGGCGGCTGGAGCAGGCCACGCAGGGCAACGACAGCGGGGCAGGCATCAGGGTCTTCTACGGCACCACCGCCGCCTAGCTCCGCAGAGTCTCCCATCTACCGGCCGCCGCTCAGGCCCTCTTCGTTGTGTTCCCGTAGGGCGCGTTTGGAGAGGAGGACAGGGTGATGTTTGCCAAGAAGACCATCGTATCGGCTCTCATGCTGATATTCGTCGTCAGCATGACCGTATCATGCACGCTGTCAACTCCCACGCCGAAGCCACCGCCCACACCACCGTACCCCATTGCCCGGCTGACGCCGGCCCCGCGTCCTGCTCCTGGACGAGCCGAGCGCCAATCTGGACGAGGCGGGCGTCCCCATCGCTCAAGGAATCATGGAAGAGCAGAGGCAGCGGGGCGTGCTCGTCTTTGCCACCAGCGATCCCCAGGAGGCGGCGTTGGGGGACCAGGTGTTGCGGCTGGGGATAGGCCCTCCCTTTGATGTCTGGTACGCCAGCCCAGAGGATGTGATCATCGGCAAAGGAGAGAGAATCGCATTCCACTGACAAGGGGCACAACACATGAGCAGGGTTGTCCGTCTTGCCTACGGCACATCGGGTCTCGACATTGGGGTTCCCGCTGAGGGCGTGGATGTGGTGGAGCCGCGCTATCTGCCCGCCCTGCCCGATCCTCAGGCGGCCCTGCGCCAGGCGCTGCGCGCCCCTACCGGCACGCGGCCCCTGCGCGAGCTGGTGGGCGGCAACGACAGCGTGGGCATTGTGGTCAGCGACATGACCCGCCCCATGCCCACCGCCGAGGTGCTGCGGGCCATTCTGAGCGAGCTGCCTCACGTGTCGCCAGCGAACGTCACCATCCTGGTGGGCCTGGGCACGCACCGCCCGATGACCGAGGGCGAGCTACAGGCCGTCCTGGGAGCGGAGACCGCTTCCTCCTACAGGATCGTCCAGCCCGATTGCCATGACGCCTCGGCGTTCACACATCTGGGCCGCAGCCGCGCTGGCCACCCCATTCAGATTGCCTCCGCCTTTCTGCGCTGCCAGGTCAAGATCGTCACCGGCCTGATCGAGCCACACCTCTTTGCCGGCATCAGCGGCGGGCCAAAAGGTATCCTCCCCGGCCTGGCCAGCCTGGACACCATCATCGCCAACCACAGCCCCGAGTTCTTGCTCGACCCTAACGTGACGTGGGGCGTGACGGAAAGCAACCCCCTGTGGCAGGAGATACGGGAGGCCGCCCTCCTGACGAAGCCCACCTTCCTGGTCAACGTGGCGGTGAACCGCGACAAGGCCATCACGGGGGTGTTTGCTGGCGAGATGGAAGCTGCCTTTGCCCGGGGCGCCGAGTTCGTGCGCCAGACGGCCATGGTGGCTGTCCCCTACCGGTACGACGTGGTGGTGACCACCAACAGCGGCTATCCCCTGGACTTGAATCTCTATCAGGCGGCCAAAGGCATGTCGGCGGCGGCGCAGATCGTGAAGCAGGGTGGGGCCATCATTGCGGCGTCCGAATGTTGCGATGGCCTGCCTGCTGGCGGGCGTTGGGAGCGTATCCTGCGCCAGGCCAAGACGCCGGAGGAGATCATCGCTGGCATCCAGGATGGCCGCTACGCTGGTGCCGACCAGTGGCAGCTTCTGCTCTATGCCCAGATTCTCCGGAAGGCCACCGTCTACCTAAAGACCTCGTATATCAAAGACGACGATGTGCGGGCCTGCCTGGCCGTGCCCTGCCACGATGTGAGCGCCACCCTGCGCGCCTTGCTCACCCAGTACGGCCCCCAGAGCAGGGCCTGCATCCTCCCCGAAGGTCCCCAAACCGTGCCCTACCTCACGACGGAAACAGGGAATCCCACCATGGTAAGCTCTGACCCAGACGGCGGCGCAGAATAACGCTTCGCCTGTGCTCGTTGCTATTGATTCCTGCATTGGTCTCTAAAGTCGGCGTCGTGGGTGGTGGCAGAGCGCGAGACTGCCTGCCCCCTGGACTGCCAGGGCAGGCAGTCGAGCGCATTCCGGTCGGCTTTGGACTCCGCAGTCTATGAACCAATGCAGGAGTCATCAGTACTCGCTGGTGCGGTCGAGATTACCGGTGGTCTTGGCGCGACGCTCGCCAAAGGCAAAGGCAGCATAGCCCAGGATGCACGAACACACAGTGGTCAGCAATAGTCCGAGGAGAACGCCCTCATCGCTGAGTGATGGGAATGAGGACACGCCCGCACCGATCAGACCGCGCCGGGCGGCCTCTAACCAATAGGTGATGGGCAGCAGGCCACCCACCATCTCCAGGGGGCCGGGCAGGGTCGTGATGGGGAAGATGGCCCCGCACAGCAGGTAGAGGGCGCCGCCCACGGCTTCGGGCATTGTCCACGCCTGCTGCGTGAAGTTCATGGAAAGGGCGGCCACGGCCATGCCCAAGGCCCACATGCCCACGAAGCCCAACAGAAAACTGGCCGCCAGATAGGGCAGATTGACGACGCTGGGTCGAACGGGCAGGCCCAGGACGGTAACGGCGAAGATGAAGGTAATGGCCACAGCGACGGTGGCGATCAGCAGCTTGGCCAGGGTACGCCCGATCAGGTAGACCGTGAAGGGCAGCGGCGTGGCATAGATATAGCGGATCATGTGGTACTCTTCCCGGTCTTCCACCACGGTGAAAGCAAGCCCCTGCAGCGCATTCAGCACGTAGGGCCAGAAGGCGCTCCCCACCAGGAAGTAGTTCAGCATCGGCCCGCCCTGGCCCCCGCTGAGCACAACAAACATGAAGAACAGAATGAGCACGCTGGCCAGGGGACGCACCACGGAATAGATCATAAAGAGAAACGGGTCGGTCCAGTTGCTCTCGATCTGAATGCCCAACCAGAGGGCCAGGCGCGCCCCCCGCAGGTAGCGGCCAATCACTGCCATCGCAGGGTCAACCTCCCCTCGATCTTGGCCAGCCTCTCCATGAAGGCAAGCATGCGCACAGCCACCAAGGGAAAGACCACAGCCAGCACGGCCAGGATGCCCAACTCGACCCGCACCGAGAGGAGGCCCAACTTCTGGGCGGGAAACATCAGTTGGCGCATGGCGTCAAGGCCCGGCGCCAGAGGAATCAAGGAGAAGACAAAGCCGAGAAAGGGGCCAAAGGCGCGCAGCGGGAAGTAGAGGCCGCTGGCCAGGTTCACTGGCTCCTGCACCAGGTTGCTGAGATGCCATGCCTCCCGCCCCCACATGACGAAGAGGCTGGCGAAGAGCATGCCCATGCCGTAGAGGGCGATCATGGTCAGCAGAAAGACGGCCAGAACCATGGGCAACTGGGACAGATCGAAGCGCACGCCGAAGAAGACGACGCCCACGGCAATGGTCACGATCGCCCGCAGCGTCGTGGCCAGCATGCCGCCCACGGCCATGCCCAGCAGGATCGAGACCATGCTGCACGGCGCCATCATGTAGATTTCCAGATTGCCGCTCTGCTTCTCCCAGAAGAGCTGGGATGCCATCAGCCACAGGACGTTGCCCCAGAAGGCCAGCATGACGCCGCCCAGGACAACGAAGCCAGTGAACTCAGGCGGGGCATTAAGGGCACGGTAGACGAAGACGAAAGCCGTCACCGCAAGGAGCGGCAGGGCAATGTCATAGAAGACCCAACTCGGCTCGCGGTTGCCAGCGACGATGCGCGGATAGGAGCGGCCAAGGGCTGCCCTCAGCTCAGGGAGCAGTCTCTGTCTCATCCGCGAACCTCCGCCCCACCATTTCCACGAACACATCCTCCAGGGTGGGCTCCACCTTTTGTAGAGCCAGGATGCGCTTACCGTGAGCGGCAATGGCGCCCACGACCTGGGCGATCACGCCATCGTCTGCTAACGTAAGGCGAAGTTGCGTGCCGCTGTCCACTGCGCTCGTCTGGCAGTTGAGGACGCCGGGGAGAGCAGACAAGGCCGCCTGCCCGCCATCCAGCCGTTCAGTGGTGATCTCAAAACGTGTCGCCTGCCGACTCTTGCGCTTGATGGCCGCCGGCGAATCACAAATGAGGATCCTGCCTCGGTCAATGATGGCCAGGCGGTCGCACATCTCGTCGGCTTCCAGCATGTAGTGGGTCGTCAGGAGGATGGTGCGTCCCGGCTTCTCCTTGATCCATTGCTTGATGTAGGCGCGGATGTCCCTGGCGGCGGACACGTCGAGCCCCAGGGTTGGCTCGTCGAGGAAGAGGATCTTGGGATCGCTGACGAGACCGCGACACAGGTTCATGCGCTGGCGCAGGCCAGTGGAGAGGGTGTGAACCTTGCGGTCGCGGTCATCCCACAAGCCGACGATCTTGAGCAGCTCGTCGGCGCGAGCCCAGGCGATCTTGCTGGGAACGCCGTAGAACTCGGCGAACATCCAGACCTGTTCGCGCACCGTCAGGATGCCGTAGCCGGAGGTCTCCCCACCAGACACCATGGCGATGCGCTCACGCACGGCCTGCGCCCGGCGCACCACGTCCAGCCCGTCTACCAGGGCGCGGCCAGAGGTGGGGTAGAGGAGCGTGACCAGAATCTTGATCAGCGTCGTCTTGCCCGCGCCATTCGGCCCCAGCAGGCCGAACAGCTCACCCAGGGGCACCTGGAGGTTCACCCCCTCCAGCGCCACCAGCCTACCGTCGGGCTGGGCCTTGCTCGGCTTGATCTTGAAGATGCGCCCCAGGTCAATGGCCTCAATAGCCAATGGTTGCACGTTTCGCTCTGTGTGTTCCCTAGAGATCTCCGCAATGGTGTCCCGACTCGCGGTCGTGGATCGTGCCGCAGCGCTGGACTGCCTGCGCCTTGGAGTGCCAGTGCAGAGCGCATGCCGCCCGCGGGGGTGTCATGTGCGGCGGCAAAACGCGCTGCCGGGTAGGGCTGGTATCACCTGCGCCAGTCCCGCGTTCCACTGCAGGGTGGCCCGCTGTGTGCCCCATACTTGCCGCCCCCGGGTGTCAGGCAGGACGCGTCTGGCGTAGGGCGGGCATTGTGCCCGCCGCCCCTCGTGTCGGGCAGGACGCCCGACCTACGAGCTACACGCATAGGGGTCTCTGAGCAGCGAAGCGACGAACAATCTCAGCCGGGCAGGTCGAAACCAAACCGATGCGAGAGGCTTCCCTCGCAAAGACCGCTCGCTCAGAGTGACGACTTGGGGAAGCGAAGCAACAGCGCTAATCCCCCATCGCAGGTTGCCGGACTAGAAGCCCGCTTCAGTGGCGTGGATTCGGGTTGAGCTTCCATTCCGCAGTTTACGAACCCATGCAACTGTCACTACGTGTGGACCATGGGGCAGGCTTCCATACCTGCCGTTTTTGTAGACCGTAGGGCAGGTTTCTTTGCCTACCACCGGCGGCCTAGTCGGATATGCCCTGAGCAACAGGGCGCAGGCGGAAATCCAATCTACCCCGCTGCGTCTCGCATTGTAGCACAGCAGGCCATCGGTGTCAAGAACTAATGTTCTATCCTCCCCGGCCACCAGTTCTTGTCGTTCAGGATGGCCGCCAGAGCGGGTACCAGGATGGCCCGGATGATGAATGTATCCACCAGCACGCCCGCAGCCACGGCGAAGCCCACCTGGAACAGCAGTTGCAGGGGCGCGAACATCATGGCGGCAAAGGTGCCGGCCAGGATGATGCCGCACGATGTGATGATCGCCCCCGTGAAGGCGCTGGCGACGCGGATGCCCTCCCGCGTGCCGCGCCCCGCCGCCTCCTCTCGCACGCGAGACATCAGGAAGATATTGTAGTCGGCACCCAGAGCCACCAGCAGCACGAAGACGATGATCGGAATCATGTAGTTCATCGAGCTATGGCCCAGTATGTCCTGAAAAACCAGCGTGGAGAGCCCCATGGTGCTGCCAAAGCTCAAAAGCACTGTGAGGATCAGATAGATGGGCGCGACCAGGCTGCGCAGAAGCACAATGAGGACCACGAGCACGCCCACCACCGTGAAGGCGGCGATCCGCTTGAAGTCCTGACCCAGGGTCTCCTGCATGTCGGCCAGGAAGGCCGGCACCCCGCCGATCACTACCTCAAGGCCCGTCTCCTGTGCCGCCTGCGCGACCACGGGACGCAAGGCGCGCAGGTCGCGATTGGCCTCGCCGGAGTAGGGGCGAGCCTTCAGAACCGCCGTCAGGCGGGTGCTGGCGCTGTCGGGGGAGACGAAGTACGTGACCAGACTGGCCATGCGCTCGTCCTTGAGCAGCGCTTGCGGCAGGAAGAAGACGGGCTTGCCCGCCCCCAGGTCGGAGGACAGCCGGTTGAGCGAACCCTGCAGGCCAACGAGCTGCTCCTTCAATGCCGAAAGCGCCTGGCGGATCTCCGGGCTTAACGGTATATTCTTGGGTATGAAGCGGGCGTCGGGAAACCTAGCCTTGGCCACAGCGCCCAGCGCGCTCAGGTCATCGGCCAGACGCTGCGCTGTCTTCGCCGTTGCTGCGACCTGTGGGCCAGCCAAGGCTTGCAGGCCCGACGGGGTGAACTGAGCGGTGGGGTTCTGAGTGGCGAAGCTCTGGCGTAGGGCAGTCGTGGCGGCGGCCAGCCCGTCCACCTCCGCCTTCAGCTTGTTGACCGCAGCCTGGAGATCCGTCGGTGGGCTGGCGAGCATCTGCTTGGCCGCCGTGTCGAGATTATTCAGGCGCAGCAGGGCGTCCAGATAGGCCGGGCTGGCGGCGATGGCGGGGAAAGCCTTGCCCAGCTCCAGGTAGTAGCCCGCCAGGGCCTGTAACTGCTCACTGCTGCTGCCCGCCAGGGCGAGAAGCCCAAGGGGACTTTCCAGCGACTTGGAGAGGAGCTGTAGTTGCTCGGCCAGCAGGCTAAGCTGGTTCGTCACCAGGAGCAGGTCTTGAGCCTTGGCCAGGTCGGCGCCGAGAGCCGCCACCGCGGCCACCGCGTCCCGGAAGCTGGCCTCCGCGGCCAAGGCCGGCTGCGCCTGGCCCAGTTGCTCAAGATAGGCGGCCAGATTCTTGAGATCGCTGACGGCGCTGGTCATTGACGCAGACGTCGCCGCGCTGCCCGCCTGCAGGCCCGTGGCCATTTGTGCAAACTGGCTGCCCAGGCCCTCCAGTTGCGCAGAGAGACGGCCCATCTCAGTAAACCGGCTCAAGGCCGCGTCCACTGCTTGGGTACGGGCGAGGGCATCTCTGTACCCGGCGCGATCGCCGACGCCGGGGAGCTGGCCCAGGTCTTGCAGAAACGCCTGCAAATCGGCCATACTCGCCTGCTGGCCGCCGCCGATGGAACCCATCAGGCTCTGGGGATCGTCCAGGCCGCGCACCAGCCCATCCAACGCCTCGGCTGCCTGCTTCACCTGGTAGTCGGCGTGGAACATCACAGCCGTGCTCTCATCACCGGTAGGCTGGAGCACCGAGCGCACCCGTTGCACCTGGGGCGCGCCCTCCAGCATCTCGGTCACTCGCTGGATCTTTTCCAGTTCGGCCAGGACGTTGCCGCCAGGTTTGCGCACGAGGACGGTAGCGGGCAGTAGCTCACCGGGATCGAAGTGAGCAGACAGGGCGTTGAATCCCTGCACGGAGTCGGTGGACTTGGGCAGCTCAGCCAGAAAATCGAAGCTCTGCTTGAGTTGCGGCAGGGCAAGATAAGGCAGGAGCAGGAAGAGAACGGTCGCGGCAGCCACGATGACACGGCGGGTGGTGACGAACTCGGCCACGCGTTGCCAGTTGCGCCCGCCGATGGTCTGCGCCTCGTCATGGCGCGGCCAGAACAGATGGCGGCCCATGATGGAGACGATGGCCGGTGTCAGGGTGAGACCTGCTATCAGGGTAATCAACACCGACAGCGCCATGGCCGGTCCCATGGTTTGCAGCATGCCGAAACGTCCGCTGACCATGATGGCCAAAGCCACGATGACCGTGGCGGCGCTGGCCGTGATCACCGCGCCGATGGCGCTCATGGTCACGACGATGCTCTCACTGCGGTTGGCCTGCCGACCCAGCTCTTCCCGGAAGCGGGAGAGGATGAACAAGCAGTAGTCCGTCCCCACACCGAAGATGAGGACGATGATGAAGGCATCGAGGTACGAGGAGATCTTCCAGCCCCAGGTAGCCAGGTAGCCCAGAATGCCCCGCGAGACGATGTAGGCCAGGCCGATGGTGATCAAGGGGGCGAGGGAGGCCACCGGCGAGCGGTAGATGAGAAGCAGGACGAAGACCACCAGGACAATGGTGGCATACGTGGTACGATCCACGCTTTCGATGGTGGCGGTGCGCTGGTCTACGCTGATGGCCGACATACCGCTCAGGTGTATGTCGAGACCCTGTGGCGGCGGGGAGTCGGCGATGGCCCTGCGTATCGCTTTGACAGCCTCTGTGGTGGCCACGTCCAGCGGGCCAGAGCTAAAGCCAACGCTGACCAGCATGGTGGTGGCGTCCGGGCTGACGAAGAGGGCCTCTGTGCCTGGGCGGTTGAAGATGGAGCTGACATCGTGTATGACATGAGGGCCGTCAGGCGAGGTAAGCCATGCAGTCAGGTGACGCGCGTAGGCGTTGTCGGCCTGCGACAGGCCGTCTGGGTTGGAGAAGACCAGGATGGCGCTGCCCTGGCTGCCCTCTTCCTCAAACGCCTGACTGAGAATCTTCTGGGCCTGCATGGAGGGCACATCCTCGGGCAAGAACTCCATCTGCTCACTGATGGCCACGTCCCTGAGGACCGGGGCCTGGGTGGCCATCCAGAGGGCGGCGATGAGCCAGAGGGCCAGCACGATGAATCGGAACCGCAGCATGAGCCGTCCAAGGGTAGCGAACATGGGATGCTCCTCTAGGATTGGGCGCGAGCACTCGGCGCCCGTCGCCACGTTGTCTGAAGACCTTCGGCATTATATGCAGTTCGATCATGCGCGTCAAGGGCCGCGCTGCCGGGCACTTCGAGTCGCCAGCGCAAGGTGTGTCCAATCACCCACCGCGCCGCTACCTGATTGCTGAGTTGGGGACGATCCTGCTATTCGTCGTGCAGTGTGGTATAATAGCTTCGGGAGTCACGCGCGTTGGGCGCCGCGCGCCTGCGTGATGCGATCGCCTGTGGCGGGGGGTCTCATGGCAGACTTCTTTATCAGCTACAACAAGGCGGACAGCCGGTGGGCGCAATGGATAGCTGCCCAGCTGGAGGGAGCTGGCTACACCATTATCATTCAGGCCTGGGATTTCCGCCCTGGCTCCAGTTTCGTCATGGACATGCAGCGGGCCACCGAGGAAGCCGAGCGCACCATTGCCGTCCTTTCCCCCGACTACCTCGCCGCTCGCTTCACCCACCCCGAGTGGGCTGCCGCTTTCGCTGCTGACCCCACAGGCGCACAGGGCAAGCTTCTCTTTGTCCGAGTGCGCGAGTGCGAGCCTAAGGGCATGCTTGCCCCGCTCGCCTACATTGATCTGGTAGACCTGGATCAAGCCACGGCCAGAGATGTCCTCCTCGCTGGCGTGCAGCGTATCGTAACGCGGCAGACGGAGGTGGGATTCCCAGGCGCACTGCTGCGCCGCATGCTGGCTCCTCCCCGCCAACCGGGCGTCCTCCCTCCCGTCTGGAACGTCCCCCTTCAGCGCAATGTCAATTTCACAGGCCGCGACGACCTTCTCGCGGGTCTGAGGGCAGCCCTCACGTCTGGCCGAGCGGCGGCCCTGACCCAGGCTCTCACCGGTTTGGGGGGCGTGGGCAAGACGCAGACGGCCGTGGAGTATGCCTACCGCTATGCGTCCGACTATGCCGTGGTGTGGTGGGTCCGCTCCGAAGAACCTGCCACCCTGACTGGCGATTATGCTGCCCTGGCCCACGAGCTGGACTTGCCGCAGAAGGATGCGCGCGACCAGGCCGTCATCGTGGCCGCAGTACGTCGCTGGCTACAGCGCAACGCGCACTGGCTGATGGTCTTCGACAATGCCCGCGATCCCGGTGACCTCGTTTCCTACCTGCCGGGCAACGCGGGCGGGCACGTAATCATTACCTCACGCAATCCGTACTGGCGGAGCGTTGCCCACGTTCTCGATGTGCACGTTCTGCCGCAGGATGAGGCCATCGCCTTTCTTTTGAAACGCACGGGGCAGACGGACCGGGCAGCCGCCGCTGACCTGGCACAGGCCTTGGGCAACCTACCCCTTGCCCTGGAGCAGACGGCCGTCTACATTGAGCAGACGGGAGGAACGATTGCAGGCTACCTGGCCTTGTTCCACTCCCACCAGAAGCACCTCCTGGAGCGCGGCCGACCGTCCCCACACTACCCCGCCACGGTGGCCTCCACCTGGGAGCTGTCTTTTCTGAGCGTTCAGGATGCCTCACCAGCCGGGGCAGACCTGTTGCGTCTGTGCGCCTTTCTTGCGCCAGACGACATCCCACGCGACATGCTAACCGGGGGAGCGCGGCATCTGCCACAGCCCCTGGCCACCGCCGTGGCGCAGCCCCTGATGCTGGATGAAGCGATCGCAGCCCTGCGCCGCTATTCTCTCGTGCAGGCACAGGATGATGCCTTGTCGGTGCACCGCCTGGTGCAGGCCGTGACCCGCGACGGCATGGTCCCTCAGATGCAAAAGACATGGGCCGCGGCCGCTATCAACATCGTCTATGCCGCGTTTCCTCCGGAGCCCGACGACGTGCGCTATTGGGCCCGGTCTGCTCGCCTGCTGTCCCATGCCATCGCTACCACGGCGCATGCCCGGGCACTCAAGGTAGCGCCCGATCCGGTGATACTTCTCGTGACGCACATGGCACGGCACTTCTTCGGGCGCGCCCAGTTTGGTGAGGCGAGGCGAGAATTCGAGCGAGCGGTGGCCATCAGCAAAGAGACTTACGGCCCGCAACACGGTAGCGTGGCCATGACCGTCGGCAATCTCGGCAAGCTCCTGCGCGAACTGGGAGACCTGACAGGGGCCAAGGCGCACTACGAGCAAGCCCTACGCATCAACGAAGCAATCCATGGCCCCGTGCATCCCCACGTCGCTCGGGATGTCAATAACGTCGGCGTCGTCCTGGAGATGCAGGGAGACCTGGAGGGAGCAAAGGCCAACTACCAGCGAGCCCTGGCTATCGGTGAGCAAGCCCACGGCCCCAAACACGAAATAACGGGCGTGTTCGTTGCCAACGTCGGTGCCGCATTGAAAGGTCTCGGTGATCTAGAGGGAGCCCGTGCCCACTTCGAGCGGGCTATGGCAATCCACGAGCAGGCATGTGGCCGCGATCATCCCCATGTGGGAAGGGATGTGAACGGGTTGGGTGAGGTCTTGATGGCCAAAGGCGACCTGCAAGGAGCCTGGGAGTGCTTT
>DAOUCN010000326.1:0-8585 GCA_034431995.1 Chloroflexota bacterium
GAGGTGACCCGTCTGCGGCGGATCTGCGATCAGGTGCGAGTAGACATCGTGGAGACGCTGGGGAGGATCGGGTCGGGGCATCCGGGGCCATCCCTGTCCATTGTTGAGATTCTGGTCACCCTGTACTTCAACGAACTACGCATAGATCCCATCAACCCGAAGTGGCCCGATCGGGATCGCTTCGTCCTCTCCAAGGGGCATGGGGCACTCGGCTTCTATGCCGTGCTTGCGCGGCGCGGCTTCTTCCCGCGGGAGGAGCTTAACACCTTTGAGTGCTTGGGCTCTCGCTTGCAAGGACACCCGGACTGCCAGCTCACCCCTGGCGTCGAGCTGTCCACCGGCTCTTTGGGACAGGGGCTTTCGGTGTCGGTGGGTATGGCTATCGGGGCGCGCATGTTGGGCAAAGACATCCGCTCGTACTGCTTGCTGGGCGACGGCGAGACGGAAGAAGGCAACGTCTGGGAAGCTGCGATGTCGGCGGCCAAGTACAAGCTAGACAATCTGCTGGCCATTGTGGATTGGAACGGCTTACAGGGGGGCGTGACCCTGGAAGTGATGCCCAGCCTGGAGCCGTATGCCGACAAGTGGATCGCCTTCGGCTGGCACGTGATGGACATTCCGGGGCATGACATTGGGGCGCTGCTGGACGCCTATGCCGAGGCCAGGCGCACCAAGGGCAAGCCTAGCGTCATCATCGCCCGTACCGTGAAGGGCAAGGGTGTCTCGTTCATGGAGAATCGCGTCGAATGGCATGGGCAGAAGCTGGCAGGAACAGAGCTGCAACAGGCCCTGAACGAGGTTTACGGGCGTCTGGCCGCATGGGATACGAAGGGCAACTGAGGAGATCCCAGATGCAGTGGCGGAAATCGTCGTTGCGTGAAGCCCTGGGCATGACGCTGAAAGAACTTGGCGGCAAGTACCCGAACATGGTGGTGGTCAACGCTGACTTGGTGAACTCGGTGAAGTCCACCTACTTCCGACAGGCATACCCGGAACGCACGATCGAGGTGGGGATTGCCGAGCAGAACATGGTGGGGATAGCGGCCGGACTAGCCAACATGGGCTTCATTCCCTTTGCTCTGACTTTCGCCCGCTTTGCCAGCAAGCGCGCCGCCGACCAGATCTCTATGTGCGTGGACTACTCCAGGAACAACGTGAAGATTATAGGCGCCTATGCGGGCATCTTCACTGGGAGGCAAGGCGTCAGCCAGCAGACCATCGAGGACACGGCGGCCATGCGGGCGATGCCCAACATGGTGGTCATAGATACTGCCGATGTGGTGGAGATTCGGGCCGTGCTGCACTACGCCGTCGAGCATGAGGGCCCGGTGTATGTGCGGGTGGGCCGCGACGAGTGGCCGGTTGTCTTCGATGACAGCTACAGATTCCGCCTGGGTAAGGGCATGTGGCTGCGCCAGGGTGGAGACGTGGTGCTGATGAACTCGGGGTTGCTGCTGCCATACGCAATCGAAGCGGCTGAGCTGCTGCGCCAGGAGGGCATTGACGCGGGCGTCATCAACATGCCCACGGTCAAGCCGATTGATGTTGAGATGATAGCCGACGTGGCCCGCAATGTGGGTGCCATCGTGACGATTGAAAACCACAACATTCTGGGCGGCTTCGGCGGGGCGGTGGCAGAGGTGTTGGTGGAGACGTATCCCGTGCCCATGGAGCGGGTGGGTATTCTGAACGAGTACAGCGAATCAGCGCCCAATGAGGAGCTGGCAGAGCGCCACAAGCTCACGGCACCCCACATCGAGGCGGCGGCACGGCGGGTACTCATGAGGAAGCGCGCTCGGGTGACGAAGGGGTAGCATGGCTTGGCCGTGCAGGCGGGCCATGTGCAAGCTTGCGGCGATGCGGGTGGTGGGACCAGGCAGTTGCCTGGCAATACGGCGGCAAAGGTGAGAGAGCCAGAAGGAAAACAAGATGGACGTGAGCAAAACCGTGGCGGGTACGACGCTGGAGGGAGTCCCGGGCAGGAGCACGGCGCAGAGGCTGGGAATCACCCTCGCCGGCGGCGGCAAGGTGCAGCGCGATGACCTCATTATGGGGCTGGTCCTATTCTTGCCCGGATTCGTAGTGCTGCTCCTGTTGGGGACGTACCCGATCGTCAACGTCCTCATGCTGGCGTTCCAGCGGCGGCCGTTATTCGAGACCACCGGCTACTGGGTCGGCCTGCAGAACTTCGCTGAAGTCATCGCGTCAACCAGGTTCTGGCGGGCGCTGCAGAACGACATCATATACACGGGAAGTACGGTGATTGTGCAGACGGTGTTGGGCATGGCGGTGGCCCTTCTCCTGCATCGGTCCTTCTTCGGCCGCAACGTGTTCCGCGGACTCGTCTTGTTCAGCTACGTGGTGCCTGTGACTGTGGCGGCCATCATCTGGCGCTTCATGCTGAGCGACACGGTGGGTATCGTCTATCATACGGTGCGGACGTGGCATCTGCCGATTCCGAATACCTGGTTTGCTTCTCCCACGACTGCCATGCCCTCCGTAGTTATGATAACCGTCTGGAAATTCTTCCCGTTCATGGTGATCAACTTCCTGGCTCGCCTACAGACGATAGACGAGCAGTTGTACGAGGCGGCCAAGGTGGACGGTGCCAGCAAAGTACAGACATTTCGCCACATTACGCTGCCCAGCCTGATGCCCGTGGTAATCATCGTCATCCTGTTGCGCACGATATGGACATTCAACAACTGGGAGGTTATTGCCCTCCTGACGTCAGGCGGCCCCTTGGACGCAACCATAACCTTGCCCCTCGTCGTGTACGGCACAATGTTTGCCCGTTACAGCATCGGGCAGGCAGCCGCCACAGCTTTCTTGATGACCCTCATCCTACTCGTGGTCACGGTGCTCTACCTGCGGGCATACGGCAGAGCCGAGGAGCGATTGACTTGAGCAACGCATCGGCAGGTTTCTCGCATCCACACGGCCTGTGGCAACGACTGCGCTCTGAGTGGCATCTGCAGAGCCGCCTGACCCAGGCGCTGCTCTTCCTGTCGGCCCTGATCACAGCCTTGATTCTGGGGATGCCGCTGCTCTACATGACGGCCACGTCATTCAAGCCAGCCGCTGAGGTGTTCCGCGTCCCACCAGCGTTCTTCCCATCAAGATGGACCCTCGACGGCTACCGGGAGTTGGTCAACCTCTCAAACGTGCCGAGAGCCTTCGTCAACAGCAGCGTGGTAGCCAGCTTCTCTTCGGCGGTGGGGGTCTTGCTCAGCATCGGCCTGTGCTATACCCTGACGCGGTTCCATCTGCCAGGCGTGGGCGTGCTGACCTACTTGATGCTATTCGTCTACATTCTGCCCTCCATCCTCCTCATGATCCCCATGTACACGCTCTGGTCACGGCTGGGGCTGGCAGGAGGGCTGTTGCCGCTGGGTCTGACCTACGTCTCGATCACGCTGCCTTTCGCTGTCTGGATGCTGCGCTCGTACTTCGCCGGCATCCCGCTGGATCTGGAAGAGGCCGCCCTGGTGGATGGATCGAGTCGAGCCCAGGCTTTTCTGCTGATTGTTCTGCCGCTGGCCCGCCCAGGGATCATTGCCACACTTATCTTTACTTTCATCCTATCCTGGAACGAGGTACTCTATGCCACTATCTTCGCGTCGTCGGTCAACAACGTCGTCATCTCTACTGCTCTCGCCAATCTGCTTCAAGAGAGCAGTGGGTGGCTGTCCTGGGGCATGATTAACGCATCTGGCGTCGTGGCCACTGTGCCTGTCCTGGTTTTCTTCATGCTCATCCAGCGGCAACTCGTCACCGGTTTCACAGCGGGAGCCATCAAGGGCTGAGTCCGCTCTGACCCAAGGAGGTGATGAGATGCGGGGTGTTCACGCGAGGGCATCCGCAGCCCAGCCATGCAGCCATGACTAGGGAAGGGGGTGATAGCCGGGAGCATGTGTCAAGCTAGGTAGTTGAAAGGTACCAGTGCTGAGCGTGAAGGCACACAAGAATCCGACAAGAAATGGAGGAAAAGGATGGAAAGCACGAGCAAGCCCAATCGGAAGCTGTCTCGCCGAGAGCTCCTGCGCCTGGCAGCGCTCGGTGGTGCGGGACTAGTGGCTGCAGCCTGCGGAGGCACGCCCGCCCCTACACCCACCCCGCTCAAGGTCGAGGTGACCAAGATCGTGGAGAAGATCGTCACCCCGACCCCCAAACCGGCACCGAAGCAGATCGCCTACATCCGCTTCCTGACGCAGGAGACAGATCCCAATGAAGTGGCGGTCTACCGCAAGCAGATCGCCGACTTCGAGTCGAAGAACCCAGACATCCGCATCGAGCTACAACTGACAGGCCCCGACCAGATCGTCGAGAAGATGGTGGCCGCGTTCACTGCTGGAGTCACGGCCTTGGACATGATCCAGCCTAACCCGCCAATTGCCTTCCTGCTGGCGGCGAAGGGCATGCTGCTGCCCATTGATGACGTGGTTCAGGAACTCGGGGGCGATAGCTTCTTCTACGACAACAGTGTGATGAAGTTGAAGGGCAAGCGCTACGGTGTTCCCTTTGGCGGTGGCACCTGCCTGATCTGGTACCGCAAGGACTACTTCGAGGCCGACGGTATCAAGGTGCCCAAGACCTTGGAGGAGCTTGAGGCGGCGGCGAGACACTTCACTAAGAAGTTCAATCCCAAGTCGCCAACAGAGTTCGGTTTCAACCTGCCCTTCAGCAGGTCCATGACGACGCAGGCTTTCATCATGCCGTTCCATTGGACCTTTGGAGGTGAGCGCTTCGACAAGGACCTGAACGTGGTCTTTGACAGCGATGCCACCGCTGAGTTCCTCGACTGGTATGCCAAGATGTTCCAGTACACATCTGAGGCATCCACCGGGTATAGCTGGGGCGAGATGATCAGCCCCTTCCTGGCAGGTCAGGCGGCCATGACCCTGTACCTGGGTCGCGTCCTGGGTCGCATCTACACGGGCGCGCCGCAACTGCTTGGCAAGGTTGGCGTCTTCATGTATCCCAAGAAGAAGCTGCTGATCACAGAGGATGACCCCAACTATTACGTCATCAACGTCAAGACGCCCTACCCGGAGCAGTGCAAGCGCTGGCTTAAGTACACGCTGACCGGCCAGCCGTCCTTCGACTTCCTGTGCAGCATCCCCACCCACCTGCCGCCGGCAACGAAAGAGCAGGAGAAGTGGTGGAACCAGGCCAAGACCGGCTGCAAGGAACTGGACGAGAACCCGGACATCAAGAAGGCCTTCGGCGACGCTGTGGCGTATGCGTACAACCCGATGCTCAATGCCGGCGGCGTCACAGAAGCCATCAAGCAGGGCAAGGACACGTATGTACCGACCGGCGTACCCAACCCGATCTTGCCTGCCACTGAGGGGGATCTCTGGACGATGCCAACGGCCATCCAGAACGTGGTGATCAAGAAGATGTCTCCTCGCGACGCCATCAAAGCGGTCATGCCTGACACGCTGAAGGCGGTCGAAAACGCCAAGAAGGAGACGGGCTGGTCGTAGATCCAGCACGAAGCGACAGAGGGGGCGCTCTGGGACACCGGAGCGCCCCTAACCTTGCTTGCCCTGGAGCACACCAACTATGCCAGGAAAACCATTGGTCGTATTTGCTGACGTTTATGTCGAAGGCCCTCTGCCGCGCTACTTCGCGACACTGCTCGCCGAGGCTGAGGTTTTGTCTCCCGACCATTGCACGCCTGAGGCTATCGCCGCTGCCCGGTCGCAGGCCGTGGCTTGGGTAAGCCGCCTTGCTCCGGTGAGCGAGGCCCATCTGGCCCTTATGCCCCGGCTCAAGCTCCTGAGCGCGTGGGGTGTTGGGCATGACCACATTGACGTCGAGGCGGCGACGGCACGAGGCATCCCCGTGTGCATCAACCCCGTCTTCTCCCGCTCGGTGGCCGAGGCGACCCTCGCCCTGATCTTGGCCTTGTCCAAGCGCCTACCTCATCTGATGCGCGATGCTCGCACCGGTCGCCGACCACCAGAGTTTGAGCGAGGCCACGAAATCCGGGGCAAAACCCTAGGCATTGTCGGCTATGGGCGCATCGGCCGGGAGATCGGAGAATTGGGCCATCGCCTGGATATGAACGTGGTCACCTACGACCCATACCTGCCTGCTGAGGCTCGTCCCGCCTGGTGCCACCAGGTGACGCTGCAAGCCATCTGCCAGACTGCCGATTACCTTGTCCTCGCTGCTCCATTGACGCCGGAGACCCATCACATGATCGGGGCAGAGCAACTGGCGTTGATGAAGTCGTCGGCGTTTCTCGTGAACATTGGGCGGGGGCCGCTGGTAGACGAGGCCGCACTGCTGGCCGCCCTGCAGCAGGGGACAATCGCAGGGGCAGGCATAGACGTGTGGGAGGTGGAGCCGCTGCGCCCAGACAATCCCCTCCTCGCCCTCGACAACGTGATTGGTACTCCCCACAAGCTGGCTTCGACATGGGAGAGTCTGGAGCAGGTCTGTTCTGCCATACAGAGTAACATTCTGCGGATGCTGGCCGGCCAGCAGCCAGAGAATGTCGTTAATCCGCAGGTGTTGCGGTAGGGTAGGAACGGCGTGCCGCGCCCACGTGGGCTTGGCCAAGGGCATAGAGGGTCATGCCGTTGCAAGAGGAATCTCGGCCTGAGGAGTGCACTGATGATCATTGATTGCGAGCTCTACCAGACGAAGGACTCTCTGGCAGGCAAGGTGTTCGGCCTGGCCGGGCTAGAGAAGCTGTGCCGCGATGCAGGTGTGGACAGGGGCATTGTTATTCCTGACGGGGGTGTGAAGCCGAAGAACAGGGACCTAGCAGAGGACCTGGCGGCATCTCCTTCTGCTCGCCAGATGTTCTACGGCTGCGCCTGGATCAATCCTCAGTTTGGCGAGGAAGCCGTGCGTGAGCTGGAGGTGGCCGTCAAGGAATGGGGCTTCCGCGCCCTCAAGCTGATGCCCACCCACCACGCCTTCCGCGCCGTGAGCAAGGTGCCGTATCCTCTGATGCGTAAGGCCGAGGAATTGAGCATTCCGGTGACCATTCACTCTGGGACGTTCTTCGGCTACCCGCTGGAGGTCGCCGAGCTGGCGGCGGCGTTCCCGAAAGTGCCGGTGATCATGGATCACATGGGCTACCGTTACTACGTGGCCGAGGCCATTGCCGGTGCTCGGCGGGTGAAGAACCTATACCTGGCGACCACGGCGGTGATGGAGCCGCACTGGATTCGCCAGGCGGTGAAGGAAATCGGAGCAGACCGGGTGATGTATGGCTCCAACGCCCCCCACGTGTGGCCGAGCACGCAACTGCTGGTCGTGCGCCAGGCCGAGCTTTCCGAGGGGGATGAGAAGAAGGTATTGTACGAGAACTCGGCGCGGTTGTTCCACATCTCCTGACGGAACGCATCATGTTGTGGGCTTGACGCGCGTTGCACGTGGGAGGACAGGCGGCTCTTCTGCGAAAGGCCAGGGCCTGTACAGAGTCAGCTCAACCTCCCGCAGGTTGAGGCCCTGCACGCCCCAAGTTGTGAACTCCCCTGGTGGTCTGTGGTTGGAGTTAAGCTGCGGGAGGTCTTGGGGTCGCCCCCCGCGACTTCGACACGCGCTGGTGAAAGGCGAAAGAAGCTTGACATGGGCGCCAGACCGTGTATACTCTGGTGGCAGGAGAGCGTTCCTCTCCTGGCTCGCCGGGTGGATGCACGCGTCACCGACACGGGTAGCTCTGGCCCACGCGCCCAGCCTGGCAGCCAGACTGCCCGTATCCTTTCAGAGGAGGTGTAATGTCCATGGCCAAGAAGGTTGTGACCTTTGGCGAGATCATGATGCGGCTGATGCCGCCGGGCTTCTTGCGTTTCACGCAAGCCCGCTCGTTTGAGGTGACCTACGCGGGGGCCGAAGCCAACGTGGCCGTGTCCCTGGCCAACTTTGGCGTGCCCGTGGACTACGTGACGCGCCTGCCCAAGAACGATATCGGGGAGGCTTGCCTGCGGTTCATCCAGCAGTTCGGCGTGGGAACGTCTAAGATCGTGCGCGGCGGCGACCGCCTGGGCATCTACTTCGTGGAGGCTGGGGCGGTGCAGCGGGGCAGCCAGGTCATCTATGACAGGGCCAATTCTGCCATCGCTAGCATTGCCCCTGGCATGATTGACTGGAAAGCGGTCTTTGCTGATGCCGATTGGTTTCACTGGACGGGCATCACGCCTGCCCTGAGTCAGGGGGCAGCCGAGGTGTGTCTGGAGGCCATCAAGACAGCCAGGGAGATGGGATTGACGATCTCCTTCGACCTGAACTACCGCGCCAACCTGTGGCGGTGGGGCAAGAAGGCGTCGGAGGTCATGCCCGAGATGGTAGCCCTGTGCGATATCGCCATTGGCAACGAGGAGGACGCGGAGAAGGTCTTCGGCATCAAGGCGGCGGGCGTGGACGTGATCGCCGGCAAAGTGGAGGCGGAGGCGTATCGCTCCGTCTGCGAGGAATTGGCGAAACGCTTCCCACGCTTGACGATGATTGGCACCACGCTGCGGGGTTCTATCTCGGCCAGCCACAACACCTGGTCGGGCTTGCTTTGGGAGCGGGGGACGATGTACACCGCCAGGACCTACGACATTACCCACATCGTCGAT
>DAOUCN010000327.1:0-4531 GCA_034431995.1 Chloroflexota bacterium
GCGATTTCTTCCTGCCGCGTCATACCGAGTGCCATCTGACGGCGGAGGTCGGCATTCTCGGCGCGCAACTGGGCAATCTCTTCCTGGAGTGTCACCGCCGGCAGTATACCACATTCTCAGGGGAACTGTGAACACTTACTGCGCTTGGGACTTTGCACACGCTGTGGGGTGGTGGCTTCGCTGTCTTGACACAGCCAGAACGCGATGATATGATGCCCACAGAAGGGCGGGACGCGGCTCCGGCGTCCGCCCAATCCCCATGTCAAAACGCCCGGCCGTTGCCGTGCTCTGCCTCGGCGGGTGACGCTCCATAGCACACAAGGAGGACAACAATGAAGAAGATCATCAACCAGCCGGCTCGCTTCGTGGACGAGATGCTGGAGGGGATTCTCGTGGCACACCCCTCGCAGTTGAGGGCCGCCACAGAGGACCGACGGGCCATCGTGCGCGCCGACGCGCCCGTGCGGGGCAAGGTGGGCATCGCCACCGGCGGCGGGTCTGGCCACCTTCCCGTCTTTCTGGGCTACGTCGGCCAGGGCCTGGCCGACGGCGTTGCCGTGGGTAACGTCTTCTCGTCACCCTCGGCGAGCCAAATGCTGGCGGTGACCAAGGCCATCCATGGCGGGGCGGGCGTGCTCTACCTGTATGGCAACTACACTGGCGATGTCATGAACTTCGACATGGCTGCCGAGATGGCTGCCCTCGACGACATACAGGTCGAGACGGTCCTCGTGTCCGATGATGTTGCCTCGGCGCCGCGAGACCGCTGGCAGACGCGGCGGGGCGTCGCTGGCCTCTTCTTCGCCTACAAGATCGCTGGCGCTCGGGCGGAAGAGATGGCCGATCTCGCCGCTGTCAAGGAAGCGGCAGAGAGAGCCGTGGCCAACACCTGCAGCATGGGTGTCGCCCTTTCTCCCTGCACCGTGCCGGAAGCCGGCAGGCCCACATTCACGATTGGCGAGGACGAGATGGAGATCGGAATGGGCATCCACGGGGAGCCCGGCGTGCGGCGCGGCCCCCTAGAGAGCGCCGACAGTATCGCAGTCCACCTCACCGAGGCCATTCTCGGCGATCTGCCCTACCAGCGCGGCGACGAGGTAGCCGTGTTGGTCAATGGCCTGGGAGCCACGCCGCGCGAAGAGCTCTATGTCGTCTATCGCAAGGTGGCCGAGCTTCTCAAGGCTTATGGTATCACCATCTACCGGCCGTATGTCGGCGAGTTCGCCACTTCGCTGGAGATGGCGGGCTGCTCTCTCTCGCTCCTCAAGCTCGATGCAGAGCTCAAGCGCTGGCTTGATGCGCCAGCGGAATCACCATTCTTTGTCCAGAGGTAGAGATATGTCTCCGGCGTCTGACGACAGGATCGGTGTCGAACGCCTGGTTGCCATGTTGGTCGCCATGACCGAGGATCTGGAGCAGGCGCGTGACCTCTTGATAGAGCTGGACTCGGCTGTGGGTGATGGAGACCTAGGCATTACTGTGGCGCGCGGCTCTGCTGCCGTGCGCGAGGGGCTGCGCGAGCACGGCCAGGACGTGGGGCGGGTCTTGATGAAGGCAGGCATGGATTTCAGCAATGCCGCGCCATCCACCATGGGCGCCTTGCTAGGTGGAGCCTTCATGGCCGCAGGAAAAGCCGTGCAGGGCCAGGCAGAGCTGACGTTGCCGGATGTCTGCCGGGCGGTGAAAGCGGCGGAAGACCGCATCAGGGAGAAGGGGAAGGCCCAGCCCGGCGACAAGACTATGCTCGATGCTCTGGCGCCTGCTCGACTGGCCCTGGAAGAGGCGGCACAGCAGGGTGCCGATCTGGTGGCTGCCCTGGCCCAAGCGCGGGACGCGGCAGAACAGGGCATGAAAGCCACGACCGCTATGCAGGCTGCCTTTGGCCGCGCCCGTTGGCTGGGTGAGAGGACCATCGGCCACCAGGACCCAGGCGCAACCCTGGTCTTCCTGATCGCTGCCTCGTTCGCCAAGTCGGCCAAGAGGACGCACCCGTGAGGCCTTTTCACCCGCTGGCTGTGGGATATGCGTGGGAAATCTCTGGGTTAACGTGGGAATGGCGAGGGATTTCTGAGGGAAAGCGAGGGCAAGTGGTCTGACCCTGTGCTGGTAGGCAGGCGGCAGGTATGCCCCAAACAGCGGGGTACAGGTGGAGACCTGCCCGACGGCTGGTGGCCTCACGCTGCCGCGCGGCGGCGATGCGGCCGCTTGACGAATGTGGTATAATACGTTCGCCAATGGCCATGAGCCATTGGCCAGTGCCCAAGACCTGTCAGGTTTGGCCCAGTTTTGATCCGTGGGTGTGCGCGGCAGTGCATCACGCCGGGAAGGAGGGCCCAGCGAGCCAAGGCAGACAGCGGGTTGGCAGCCCGACGCCGTTGGTGCGGAGAGCGCGCTCTGCACAGGATTCCATACATCTCAAAGGAGGAGAGCAAAATGAAAGGAACGACCCTTTCGCGTCGTGAGTTCTTGAAGAGATCCGCTCTGGTTGCCGCTGGAATGGCGGCCACGCCGGTCCTGGCAGCCTGTGGCGCCACACCTACGCCCACCAAAGTGCCGCCAACGGCAACCAAGCCGCCCGCGGCTACGGCCACACCCGTTCCGGCCACGCCGAGGCCTGCCTTCGACTGGAAGCGCTACAAGGGTGAGAAGATCGAGGTCACCTTCACGCTCGGTATGCTCGTGGATGTGATCATGAAGAACCACAAGGAGTTTGAGGAGCTGACCGGCATCACCGTCGGCGCCGAACAGATTCCAGAACAGCAGGCCCGCCAGAAGCAGGTGATGGAGTTCAACTCCGGCGCCACGTCCTTTGATGTCTGCCACTACTCGTACCACGTCCACAAGAAGCTGTTTGCCAAGAACAAGTGGACGGAGGACCTGCGCACCTACCTCAACGATCCCACCATGACTGCGCCCGACTTCGACTGGAAGGACTTCTCGCCCGGCGCTGTCGCCTATGCCACAGATACGACGGGCCGCATCTGCTCCATCCCCATCAAGATCGACTTCTGGATGCTGTTCTGGAACAAAGAGCTGTTCAAGGCGAAGGGCGTCGAGTACCCCAAGACGTTCGATGAGATGCTGGAGGCGGCCAAGAAGCTGCACGATCCCAGCAAGAACATCGCCGGCTTCCTGGCCCGCGGTCTCAAGAACGCCAATGTGCCCGTGTGGACACACCTGATGCAGGGCTGGGGACTCGATCCTATTGAGCCAACTGGCAAATTCAACACCGAGACGCCCGAGGCCATCGAGGCGGCCAAGCTGTACCAGAACCTGCTCAAGAACTACTCATCGGCAGGCGTCAGTGGCTTCAACTGGAACGAATGTCAGTCCGCCTATCTGCTGGGCCAGGGAGCCATGTGGCAGGATGGCATCGGCTTTGCTACGCCCCTCGAGGACCCGGCCAAGTCAAAGATCGTCGGCAAGGCAGGCTATGGCGTGATGCCCAAGGGCCCCAAGGCGCACCACTCGGCCATGTTCGCCGATGGCATTGGTGTCTCCACCTTCAGTAAGAAGAAGGGGGCAGCCTACTACTACTGCATGTGGGCAACCAACAAGACGAACCAGTTGCGCGTGCTCCAGGCCGGCGCCGCCGTCACGCCGCGCACCTCGGCTCTTACCAGCCCAGATCGGGCGAAGGGCTCGAGCATGCCAGCCGAGTACTTCGACTGCCTGGAGGGCTCTGGCAAGATCCTGCGCGCCGGCCTGCCGGAGGTCAACACCGTAACGGAATTCCGCGACATCTTCGGCATCGCCCTCACCAACATGATCGGCGGTGCTGATCCGGCCACCGAGCTCAAGAAGGCCACGGCCGAGTACATGCCTATCTATGAGAAGAACGAGAAGTAGGACACGCTCGGATGCCGGGTGCAACGGCACCTAGACCACAACCTCCCGCCCCGAGGGATCAGGGCGGGAGGTTTGCTAGAGTGTTTGCCAGGTGCTATCTCGGCCGGAGGTACAACGTTGGCAGTCATTGGCAACCAACAGGGCATCGCGCCACGTCTCCCCTTGGGACACGGCGGCTACTCACGGCGCAGGGTATACATCCTCTTCCTCCTGCCCGCACTGGCGGTCATCTTTGCCGTCATTGTCTTCCCCTGGCTCTTCACCATCTGGATGAGCGCATTCGACTGGCAGATGGGAATAGGGACGCGGTCGTGGGTGGGCCTGGCCAACTTCGAGATGTTGGCGAACGACAAGCGGTTCCTGGAGACCATTCCGCGTACCCTCTATTTCACGGTTCTGGCGGTGATTGCCCCTGTCCTACTGGGTGTGTTCGCTGCCGAGGTGTTTCACCAGCGTTTCCCGCTGCGGGGCGTACTGCGTGGTATCTACATCTTGCCTATGATGACGACACCGGTGGCCGTGGCCCTGGTCTTCATCATGATGTACCATCCCCAACTGGGCGTGCTCAACTACATCTTGACCAAGGTGGGTCTTCCGCCGCAGTTGTGGATCTACAACAAGGACTCGGTGATTCCGGCGCTGGTGCTGGTAGAGGTATGGCAATGGACGCCGCTGGTGATGC
>DAOUCN010000328.1:0-4594 GCA_034431995.1 Chloroflexota bacterium
ACCGTGGACAATGGAACGCCTATGACGCTCCTTCGTACTACCGACCAGCACGGCGCGTTCACCATCGCCGGCCTGCCGCCTGACACCTATGCCATCACGGTGAAGAACCGCCATACCCTGAGCGCCAGCAAGACAGGCGTCACCCTGGTCAATGGCACCAATCAGGTCAACATGGGAACGCTCCTGGAGGGAGATGCCGACGGCAGCAACGCCGTGGACACCAGCGACGCTGCCATCGTCATCGGCAGCCTGAGCAAGACGATAACTGATCCTGGCTTCGACAGCCGGGCCGACTTCAACGAAGACCGCACGGTGGACAGCATTGACTACTCGCTCCTGGTGACGAACTTCGACCAATCCGGAGCTCGCCCCCTGGCCGCCCGGCCAGCCAGCGCCGGCCAGGCGACGATCGCCCTCTCTCCCCCAAACGGCACCGTTGTACGAGGAACGGTCTTTGCCATGGACGTGATCATCCAGGCAACGGGGAGCAGTCTGGACGCGGTGGAAGCCCACCTCGCGTTTGACCCGGCGGTGTTGGCTGTGGTGGACGAACGTGGCGAGCCTGCCGGCCGCATCACCGGCGGGGGGCCGCTGGCGGAGTTTGTGAACTCAGCGGACAACTTCGCGGGCACGATTGACTACGTGGCTGGCGTCAGACTGAACGAGAAGCAGAGCGCTCCCGGTCGCTTCGTCCTGGCAACAGTGCGTTTCAAGGCTCTCAGCGAGGTATCTGCTAGCTACGTTACGTTCAACGCAGCCCCGCCGCGCCGCACCAACGCCGTAGGCGGCGGCCTCCCCCTCCTCGCCGAGCACATTGGCGCCCAGATTCGCGTCCTTGCCCCCTGGCAGCTTCTACCAGTGCTGATCAAGGGCTAGCGGTGCAGCGCCTCTTGGCCTGCCAGGCAGCCTTTGCCCTCCCCTCGCCGTCTATGCCGCGACCGGCGCACGGCCAGCCGCGAGGGCTCCTTCGTATGGCACCATGCCGATGGTGTCCCGCGCCGTCCGCTGGGCGAGGGGGTGCAGGCACTTGAGTGGGGTCGCGGTTCGCGACACCGTCGGCGTCAAAGCGGCGAAGCAAGCCCGCCTGAGCTATCCTGATGGTCTCTTGCCCGCTGAGTCGTTCAAACGAGGGCACGGTCTGGAGCATGTGCGGAGCAACAGGCATGTCGTATCCCCGTTCTGCTTCCGGCACATCGGGAATAGACAAGAACCAGCAAGGCCGCAAAGATGAGACTGTGCATGATCTCCATCACACCCAGGCGCTTGACACTCACTCTCTGCTGCCAGGCCAGCGCGCCCTGAACGGCTTTGCAGATGACCGGAACATAGACGAGGGGCGCCAACAGGGGAACCAGCCCTGTGACCCCCAGCAGCGCCGTCAGCGTGATGGCGCCAAGGCGATAGGCGACGGTTGCTTTGCCAACCAGCAGACGGCGCATGGTACTATCGGGCGGTTGCTGGCGCAAGTGAATACGCACCTTGAGCTTGATGTAGAACACGGTGCCGCCGAAGTAGAGGATGTTGAGCAGCCACAGACAAAGCATCTGTCCGTCTGCGCTTGCGGCGGCCACGTCGTACATGGCGGGAGCCCCCAAGCTCAGACCAGCAATGCCCAACAGCTCCCCCCCCCAGGCTCATGTCGGCGCGCCGTGCAGTCAGTGTAGAGATGGACGCCAAAGAAGACGGCTGCGAGTTAGATGCACCCTCCGCAACGCAGCCGTTGACCCCTCCGAGCATATGTGATAGAATGTACCTATCGGACACGCGCGGCTGCGCGCTGCCCCTATTCCACGGCTCCCTCGACGCCGGGCTGGCAACCTCGTCCTCTGGTACAGAACCTGACGGGTCTCCAAAGTCCTGTCAGGTCTGACAAACACAGGAGGAGATGACCCATGTCCACCAAGACCACGCACTCCCCCGTCTGGCTTCTGGTCGCCTTCAGCCTGGCCCTGCTCTCCCTGGCAGCAGCCGCCTTCATGGGCAGCAGCCTGGCTGCCCCACCGGGCGACCGCCATCCCCAGAATGGGATCACCGTCGAGCCTGCCGGTCACTTCGGCGGCTGGCTGGCCGCCCTCACCATGCCAGCGGGCGGCGGCGATTAT
The DNA here is from genome assembly GCA_034431995.1 of Chloroflexota bacterium. GTDB lineage: Bacteria > Chloroflexota > DTOL01 > DTOL01 > DAOUCN01 > DAOUCN01. The sequence goes on from DAOUCN010000328.1 coordinate 2,103, forward strand.
GTCTACCTCGGCGAAGGCAGCGGCTTCACCATCCTCGACGTCTCCAACAAGGCCGATCCGCGCCAGGTGGGCGGCCTGCCCCTGACCTCGCTCAGCGACCTGAATAGCATCGCCGTCAGCGGCACCCTGGCCTACCTGACCAACGTGGACGGTCTACACATTGTGGACATTGCCGATCGTGCTAACCCCAGGTTGGCGAGTAGCCTCACGACACTGGGCAGATCACAGGAAGTTGCCGTTGCTGGCTCCTATGCCTACGTGCGCGCCGACACCTGGCTGCGCACCGTGAACATCAGTAACCCCCTCAGCCCCACCCTGGTTGGCGGCTACAACCTGAATCAATACGGCTCCGGCATTTTCATCAGCGGCACCCTCGCCTACGTCAGCGCCGGAGGGCTGAAGATCCTCGACATCAGCAACCCCATCAGCCCCACCCTGCGCGGCGTCTATGCTGCCGCTAGCGGCCAGATACAAGTCATCGGCACAACGGCCTATCTCGCCAGTAACACAATGGGCCTGATCATCCTGGACGTGAGCAACCCTGTCAGCCCTACACGGCGCGGCTCGTACGACACGGCCGGCTCGGCCAGGGACCTGGCGGTGGTGGGGACCACTGCCTACATCGCCGACGGCGACGCCGGCGTCGCCATCATCAACGTGGCCAACCCGGTCAGCCCCACCCTTGTTGCTACCACCACGATCGGCGGCCGCGCCTCCCACATCGGCGCGGATGGGAGCTATGTCTATGCGCTGGGTTCACGGGGCGTTACCATCCTCAACGTCACCAACCCGGCTGCTCCTACCCTGGCCGGCGCCTTCTACCGCCCCACCGTCCCCCAGGCTGCGCTTGTGGCCGGATCCTATGGCTATATGCTAGAGATGAGCCACCTGTGGGTGCTGGACATGACCAACCCGCTCATCCCGCGCCCCATGACCACGTTCACCCTCAGCCACGGCAATAGCTTCATGGCTAACCCACGCCTGGCTGCCGCTCCCCATGCGGGGACAGGGGGATCCCTGCTCTTAGCGACGGAAAGCGGGGGAGTGGGGCTGATCAGCATCTCCAACCCCCTCAGCCCCACCCACGCCGGCTTCTATACCCCGACGGGGGCCATCACGGCCACCGATGTGGCTGCGCAGGGGCAGTATGCCTATGTCTCGACCGTCACCGCCGCCTCTGATGGCTGGCTGCGCATCGTGGACATCAGTAATCCCATCAGCCCCACGCAGGTGGGGGCGTTCAACACGCCCGGCGACGCCCGCCGCGTGGTTGTCTCGGGGACCGTTGCCTTCGTCGCCGATGGGCTTCAGGGTCTGCATCTGATCAATGTGGCCAACCCGGCCAACCCCACATCGCTGGCCGTCATCATGCCGCCCACGACCACAGCCACCACCACCGTTGTGGCTGTGCTTGGCAACCGCGTCTATGTGGGCAGCAACCAGGGCGGGAGCTACTGGCTGCAGGAAGTGAACGTCAGCAACCCGGCCAACCCCACGGTGCTTACCACCTATCAGGGCACGGGCAACGTGGATGATCTCGGTGTAGATAACAACTACCTCTACGCCTCGGTGATGGGCGGCAGCCTGCACATCTTCGACCTGGCGGGCATGACCCACGTGGCCTCGTGGCATGTATACTCGTACAGCATCCACGTCTACCGATGGGGGAACATCACCATCGTCCTGATCATCAAGCACTCTTGGGGCAGCGACTTTGTCACGGTGGGCCAGCCCGCGCCCACGCCAACGGTGACAGCCACTCCCGGTACGCCCACGCGCACGGCTACACCTGCCTGCTCTGTCGGAGCGATCGTGTTTCCTGCCCAGGCGGCGGCCGATAACTGCACGGTTGGTCCGGCCAGCCTGCCCTGCCAGTGCGGATCGGAACAGGAGTTTGAGCTGACGCACAGCGATTGCCCCAACTGGGTATTTGCCTACTTCTATCCAGAGCAACTCATCTGCCCCAGTGTGGGCTCAGCCCAGGCCACCGGCTACTTTCTGCCGTGGCTGAAGATCGAGCACATTGGGCAGCAGCTTGGCTGCCGTAATGAAGCCATCAGCGGCTTGACTGCGGCGCAGTTCACTCTCAAAGCCAGCGCGGCCGACAGCTGGGAGGTATCGAGGTTCACTCTCAAGGCATCGGGCGACGGGGATGATGCACATGACATCGCCAACGTCAAGCTCATGAGAGGTACAGAGCAACTGGGCGCATGCAGGTATGCTGCCGACGATGGCTCTTGCACCATCTCATTCCCGAAGATTACGATTCCGGCCGGCGGACAGGAGACGTTCAAGATTATCTATGAGTTCATAGCACTCTACTGTGAGGGCGAGGCGCGCACGTACAACGTGACCGTGACTGACGACGCCGTTGCTTCCACCTACAAGCCGGGAAGGAAGCTTGGCCAAGCCAGCGGGCAGCTCAAGCTGGGGTGTGTGTTCGCCGGCGCGACAGTGGAGGAAGCCACTGATGTGTACGCGTCCGTTCAGGA
>DAOUCN010000329.1:0-11487 GCA_034431995.1 Chloroflexota bacterium
CAAGTTCATCCGCATGTCCCTGGGCGGTATCCGAGACGAGGCGGAGATCCGCGGCTTCCGCCGCACCTATGTCGGCGCTTTACCGGGACGGATCATCCAGGCCCTGCGCCGGGCTGAATCGCGCAACCCGGTCTTCATGATGGATGAAGTAGACAAGATCGGTGCCGACTTCCGCGGCGATCCCGCCTCGGCCCTGCTCGAAGTCCTGGACCCCGAGCAGAACAAAGACTTCCGCGATCACTATCTCGACCTGCCCTTCGACCTTTCTCAGGTCATGTTCATCACCACCGCTAATATCCTGGACACCATTCCCGGCCCGCTCCGTGATCGCATGGAGATCATTCAGTTGTCGGGCTACACCGATCTTGAGAAGGTGAAGATCGCCGAGCGCTACCTGATTCCTCGTCAGATGAAGGAGAATGGCCTCAAAGAGGGCGAGATCAGCTTCACCGAGGAGGCCCTGCTGCGGATCATCCACGACTACACACGGGAGGCGGGCCTGCGCAATCTGGAGCGGGAGATCGGCGCCGTGTGTCGCAAGGCGGCCATCAAGATCGCCGACGGCAGCGCGCGTACTGTTGTCGTGCAGGCCAGAGACATCCCCGACTATCTCGGCAAGCCCAGGTACTTCCCCGATATCGCCGAGCGCACCGAGACGCCGGGCGTGGCCACGGGCCTGGCATGGACGCCGGTCGGCGGCGACATCCTCTTCATCGAGGCCACCCGCATGAAGGGGAGCAAGGGTTTAATCCTGACCGGCCAACTCGGCGACGTGATGAAGGAATCGGCCCAGGCTGCCCTCTCCTACATTCGCTCACGGGCCCGGGAGCTGAGCATTCCAGAGGACTTCTTCGACAAGAGCGACATTCATATCCACATTCCGGAGGGGGCGATTCCCAAGGATGGCCCGTCGGCCGGCGTGACGCTGGCTACGGCCCTCGTCTCTCTCCTGACAGGCCGCCCGGTGCGCAGCGACGTGGCCATGACGGGCGAGATCACCCTGCAGGGACGCGTTCTTCCCATTGGTGGGGTGAAAGAGAAAGTCCTCGCCGCGGGGCGAGCGGGGCTGACCACGGTCATCCTGCCCCGCCGCAACGAGGCAGACCTGGCGGAGATCCCAGCCCACCAGCGAGAGGGAATGACCTTTGTCTTTGTGGATACCATAGACGACGTGCTGCACACGGCTTTGCGCGACGGGCAGGCGGTGAGCAGACCTCCGGACGCCCAGACACAGGCGGTTCCCGTAGCCGAGCCAGCGTAAGTGTGGTACAATAGTGGAGGGCAGCGAAGCGCGCTGCCCTCCATCTGCAGAGAGAAAGCGAGAGAAGAAACGCGATGGAAACGCAGGTCAAACCTATCGAGGAGATGGTCAAAGCATTGCCGTTGGATGCCCAGCAGGAAGTGCGGGACTTCGTGGAGTTCCTGTATCAGAAGCGAGCACGCAGGCCAAGAGGCAGACTCCGCCTAGCGTGGAAGGGGGCACTGGCTGATATGGGCAAGCAGTACACGTCGGTGGAACTCCAACATCAGATCTCTCAGTGGTGGGGTGACTGATGTATCTGCTTGACACCAACGTGATCCTGGAAGTGCTCCTTAGCAGGAGAGGGCCGAGGAGACTGAGGCGCTCCTGCTCAACGTACCCTCAGAATCGCTGCATCTATCTGAGTTCACGCTATACTCGCTCGGGATTGTGCTGGTGCGTCGCAAGAGCTTCGATGCGCTTCGTTACTTGATCGAGGACCTCCTGGTCACGGGTGGGCTTCGGCTGGTACGCGTCGCGCTGGAAGACATGCGGGATGTCGTTCGCGCAGCTCAGCGATTCGGATTGGACTTCGATGACGCCTACCAGTATGCGGCAGCGGAGAAGCATGGGCTCACCATTGTGAGCTTTGACAGCGACTTCGACCGCACGGAGCGCGGCAGGCGGACCCCGGGCCAGATCCTGAGCGAGCGACAAACCAGCGGCCGCTAGGCAGCCTGCCGCTGCGAGGGGCCTCGATATGAAGGACTATACGAAGTCCGTCAAGCGCCTGTTGCGCGAGTACATGACAGAAGCCTACGAGCGGGAGCTGCATCGCGAGCTCGCCAGGCTTGACGAGAGCTTTGCCGAGTGGCGCAGCGGCAAGATCAGCAGCGGCGAGCTGAGCTATCGCGTCCACCACTATGACACCGGGCCATCTCGCGAGCTGTTCAGGCGTTACAACGATGCGGATCACGACATGTCGGTTGCCTACGCCATCGTCACAGGCATTTTGGACGAGGCCACGATACCACCTGAACTCCTCGCAGCCATAGGAGGCCCCCTCTCCTTCTATCGCTCCCTGAAAGAGCGAGAAGAACTGAGGATGCCAGGGGAAGGCTAACGAGGCGGTCAGCGCCGGCCTCACAGTCAGGTTCATGTAGCTGCGCTTGTGGAGGTGTGGTACAGGTTGTGAAGCAGCGAGCTTCACTGCCCTCCTCATGCACGGCGGTAAAGGCAGGAGGCCACAAGATGTCGGTCGTAATCAAAGAGAAACTACTGGAGCAGTTGGATATCCTTCCCGAAGATCTGCAGCGTCGGGTGCTGGACTTCGCCCAGGCCCTGGCGTTGTCCTCTCCGCGCGGCGTCCCCGGCAGTGAGTTGCTCCGGTTTGCGGGAACTATCTCGGCTGATGATGCGCGTGCCATGCACGACGCTGTCGAGGCCGGCTGTGAGCGGGTTGATGATGAGTGGTAGAATCCCTCCTGACACCAGCGTGGTCATTGACCTGCTCGCGGGCGATATCGGTGTCGTACGCGCCTTGAGTCAGGCGGGCGCGGTGTTTGTTGCTGCTGTTGTCTTGGGCGAGCCATACTATGGCGCATACAAGTCCCCCCGCGCGCAGGAAAGTCTTTCACAGATTGACGAATTCGCTGTGGCAAGCACACTTCTGTACACGGACGCTGAAACCGCTCGCGTCTACGGCCGGATCAAGAACAGACTCCGTGCGAAGGGCCGCCCCATTCCGGAGAACGATGTCTGGCTGGCGGCTGTCGCCCGACAGCATGGTTTGACACTCATGACGCGCGACGCACACTTCACCGAAGTAGAGGAACCCAAGACGCAGAAGCCATGATCAGGAAGGCAGTGAATACCATGCCAACCAGATGCGCCTGGGGCGAAGGCGATCCCATGTACGTCGCCTATCACGACCAGGAATGGGGTGTGCCCGCCCACGATGACCGCAAGCTCTTCGAGCTGCTGATCCTGGAGGGGGCGCAGGCAGGATTGAGCTGGTCAACGATTCTCAAGAAGCGCGAGAACTACCGCCGGGCCTTCGATGGGTTCGACCCCCGCATCGTTGCCGCCTACGACGAGGGCAAGGTGCAGCAGCTCTTGGCTGACCCGGGCATCGTGCGCAATCGGCTCAAGAACGCAGCCGCTATCCAGAATGCCAGGGCGTTCTTGGCCGTCCAGCAGGAGTTCGGCTCATTTGACGCCTATATCTGGCGCTTCGTCGGTGGCGAGCCAAAGAAGAACGCGTGGAAAACGCTGCGCGACATCCCCGCCCGCACGCCAGAATCCGACGCCATGAGCAAGGACTTGATCAAACGCGGCTTCAGGTTCGTCGGCTCAACCATTTGCTACGCCTTCATGCAGGCAGTGGGCATGGTCAACGACCACGTTGTTGAGTGCTTCCGCCATGACGAGGTGTAGATAGATCAGCTTTCTCTTCCGCGGCATCATTATCGGCTTCTCCATAGCTGCGCCTGTCGGCCCGATTGGCGTGCTGTGCATCCGCCGCACGCTGGCCAATGGCCGGGCGGTGGGCTTCGTCTCCGGCCTGGGGGCGGCCACCGCCGATGCCGTCTACGGCTGCATCGCCGCCTTCGGCCTGACGGCCATCTCCAGCATTCTGGTAGGGCAACAGACCTGGTTCCGTCTCATAGGCGGCGCTTTCCTCCTGTATCTGGGTCTGCGCACGTTCCTCGCCCGGCCAGCGGAACGGGCAGCCCCAGCCAAAGGCAGCGGGCTCCTCGCGGCCTATGCCTCCACGATGCTTCTGACCTTTACCAATCCGATGACGATTCTCTCTTTCGCGGCGGTCTTTGCGGGCCTCGGCGTGGGCAGCGCAGGTGGCGGCTACTTGTCGGGGGCGGCAGTCGTGGCGGGCGTCTTCACCGGCTCGGCCCTGTGGTGGCTGCTCCTCAGCGGCAGCGTGGGCGTGCTGAGATCCAGGTTCGACCCTGCCAAGCTCTTGTGGGTGAACAGGTTTTCTGGTATCATCATCATAGCATTTGGGATGCTGGCACTCTTCAGCCTGGGGAGGTAAGGTCATGGCTGATGTGCTGGTCTCGCGCAGCCCTCCCGCTGCACGCACGCGCCTCAGCGACCGGCTGGTGCAGAATGTTGACAGCGTGGATGCTCGCTACGCATCCGAACGGCACCGCCAGTACCGCGCCATCCCAACCTCCAGCGCGTTCTGAAACGCGCGCCAGGTTGGAATCGAGACGATAAGGTGGTCGCCTTTGACCAGATTGAGCACGCCAGGTTCATGCGGGAGGCATTGGCTGAGGCCGAGATAGCCTTGCAGCGCGGCGACCGGCCCATCGGTGCGGTCGTCGTACACAACGGGCCCATCATTGCTCGTGCTGGCAACGACACGAGCACTGAGCGCAGCAACCTGGCCCATGGCGAGATGAGGGCGCTGGAAGCCTGTGCTGCACACTTGCAGAAGCACGCCCGCGAGTGCATCATCTACTCGAGGGTGGAGCCATGCGTCATGTGCCTGGGGGCCATCGTCATGGCGAACATCAGGAGCATCGTCTTCGGCATGCCGGACAACTACATCGCCGCGCGAGCAGCCATCGAGCAGGTTCCGTAGATCGGGGAGCGTGTGGCCAACTACCTGGGCCGGGTCGTGGCCGACGAGTGGATCGAGCTGTATCGGCGCTATTGCAACAGCGAGGCGAACATGATGCCGGAAGGCACGCTCTGGGCGCGCAGACGGCACTCGCGATCGGGTAGCTGCTCACGCTATGAGGGAACGGAGGTAGAGGAGTGAGCATCGTAACCATTGAAGGCATCGTAGACCACGGACAAATACGCTTGAAGACCAACATTCGTCTGCCGGACAAGACCAGGGTCTATGTGATTGTCCCAGAACTCGAGGTTGAGAGGGTCGCACATATCTATAGCCCTCGGCTTGCGCATCGCGAAGAGGCCTCAGACTTCGTGATGGAGATCGTGGAGGGCCCCACCAATGCCAGCGTACGACTCTGAGCGATTCGACCCACCTGCTCCCGTGGCGTGGGTCACGCTGCGCAACCCCGCTAACAATGCGGTCTTGCCGGACGTGCCGATGCTACTGGACACTGGCTCGGATATCACTTTGATACCCCAAGCCGCGGCCAGTCAACTGGAAGCCGAGGTGATCATGGACCGTCGCTATCAACTGATTGCCTTCGACGGCACGACGAGTCTCGCCTCGGCGGCACGGCTGGACATGGTGTTCAGCCGCCGCACTTTCCGCGGCCACTTCCTGCTGACCGACCAGGCATGGGGCATCCTTGGCCGCAATATCCTGAACATGGTGCCCTTGCTTCTTGATGGCCCACATCTGGAGTGGGAAGAGCACTCCGCGTGAACGCAAGCAACAGCACTCGATCAAACAGCATCTCTGGAGTACGTACACTACAGGAGATTGCTGAGTTCTGGGATACGCGTAGCCTGGCCGACTATTGGGATCAGACTCGCAGAGTCCAATTCGAAGTCAGGGCTACGCGCCGGCGACGTGTTGCGCCCGGCCCTGACGCGTGCGCTCGGATTGAAGCGGAGGCGAGGGCACTGCGCCTTTTACCCGAGACGCCCGTCAACCTGCGGTTGGCCGAACGACGGAAACAGATGCCGTGATGTACGGATACAAGTGCGCGTGTGGAGCAACGCCCACATCGTCGAACACTACCAGGCCCTGCTCCAGGCGGCCGGCTGCGTCCTCACTGACAAGGCAGCCATCGGGGTCAAGCTGACGTTTCAGACCAACCAGCCCGTCGGGGAGAGCGGAATCTACAAGGTCCCAGTGTGTGCCCGGCAAGAGGGGGAGTCCATCGGACAGGGGCAAATCTCGCTGAACGTCCGCACCAAACAGGTGTTCACAGAGAAGGGCTTTGCACGCCCCATCGTAATAATGCGGTGGTAGGCGGAAGGTTTGCAGCGACTTGAGCGCCCCATGGTGAAAGCACTGCACCAATGCTCGCGTGACTGCGTTCATGGACGCACCTCTGTCCTTGTGTCTTTGTGGTACAATAGCCACGCGTGAGAACCGCCAACAAGGAGGCTAGATTACACACGTGCCAAAACAGAAAACGGGGCCGCCCAAGAAGGCCATGACGTGGTATCGCATGGACCTGCACTTGCACACCCCGGCATCCAGCGATTGGAAAGACCCGGGGGCCACCTATTTGCAGCTCCTGCAGCAGGCCGAGGCCAAGGGGCTGGACATCATCGCCATCACCGACCACAACACCGTCGCCGGCTACGCCGCCATGTGGGAAGAGGTGGAAGACCTATTGAAGCTCGAAAAGACGGGCCGCCTCTCACCGACAGAGAAGGCGAACCTGTCGGAATATCGCCGCCTCTCCGAGAAGATCATGGTCCTCCCCGGCTTCGAGGTGACGGCCACCTTCGGCTTCCACATCCTCGGCATCTTCCCGCCAGGGACATCCGTGCGCAAGCTGGAGCACATTCTATTGAATCTCAATGTCCCCGAGGACAAACTTGAGCTTGGCTCCAGCGAGGTGGGCGCAACCGACGATGTCCTCACCTGCTACCAGGAGATCGCCGAGGCCGGCGGCCTGGTCATCGCCGCCCATGTCAACAGCAGCCACGGCGTGGCCATGCAGGGCCTCGATTTCGTGGGCGGACAGACGCGCATCGCCTTCACCCAGGACAAGAACCTCCACGCCCTGGAGGTCACCGACCTGGAGTCAACCAGCCGCCGCAGCACCCGCAACTTCTTCAATGGGTCAAAGCCAGAATACCCCAGGCGTATGCATTGCATTCAAGGCTCCGACGCCCATCGCCTGGTCAAAGACCCCAGGGATAAGTCGAACCCGTGGGGCGTCGGCGACCGCTGCACCGAGGTGCTGCTAGAGTCGGTCAGTTTCGAGGCCCTGATGGAGTTGTTCAAGGGCACCGACTTCAGCCGCACCCGGCCTGCCCGCCCTGCCGCCGCCGCGCCCTTCGACCACATCAAGGCTGCTCGCCAGCAGGGACCCAACATCATCCAGAGCTTCCACGAGACCTTCTCCCCCAAGCCGGCGCGCCTGAGCCTCATCATCGCCGACGTGGTCGCCTTCGCCAACACCAACGGCGGCACGATTATCATCGGCGCCAACGCCAATCCCAAGACACCGCCTACGGGCGTTGACCGCCCTGAAGAGGCCATCGAGTTGCTCCGCTCCGAGATGGAGAAGGCCATCATCCCGCCCATAGACGTGGAGATCACCGTCTCGACCAGCGAGGGGCGCAAGGTCCTGGAGGTTAAGGTCCCCAAAGGCACGGAGACGCCCTATGTTCTCGGCGCGGGCCAGATCTACGTGCGCCAGGAATCGGAGACGACCCTGGCCATGCGCGACGAGATCATTCGCCTGGTAGAGCAGGGACGGGGCGTTCGCGCTCCCGTGTCCCCGCCCCCTGCCATCGCCCCGGGCGTGCAGCCATCGCTGCCACCGGTGGGGGCTGCCCCCCCGCCAGCCGCGCCTGCCGAAGTGATTGCGCCTCCCCTCGCCCCCGAGCCGGCACAGCCAGCGGGTCCTGCTCTCACCCTCCCGGCCTCCCCGCCCCGCACCGGCGTCGAGGTCATTGACTCGGAGCAGCGCGACAACGTCTGGCACCACACGGTTCAGGACTTGCGCAATGCCAACATCGTGCGCAACGTCACCCGCTTCTCCGCCCGCCATCTCTGGCACTATGCCATCTCCGAGCGCGAGGACCATCCGGTGCAACGGGATCAGGTCACCTGGCGTGGCGACTTGGGGCTGTGGAAGACCTACAAGCGGGCGGGAGTCAAGCGCTACAACCTGGTGCAGCGCGATGCCAAGGGGGTCATCCACGTCTATTACGGCGTCACCGAGGACGGGATGCACGGGCCATGGGCGCAGTTCATCGAGGACAAGACGGTCGAGGAAGCAGGCGCGCCGGAAGCTGCCACGACCGAGCCAACGCTGCCTGAGACGGCCCCGGCGGAAGCAGCGAGCGCCGCGGAGGAAAGGGCGGACGTGGCAGCGCAGACGCCCGCAGAGGCCGTGCCAGACGCCCCGCCCGCCCCCACGCGACCGCGCCGGAGGAGTCGTCGCGCCGCTATACCCCGGGTAGGGGATACAGCTTGAGCTCGCGTATCGGGAAGTCCCTGGTATTGTAGGTCACCAGGGTGAGATCATGCACGATGGCCGTGGCAGCCACCCCGGCGTCGGCGAGTCCGATCGTCAGTCCCATGGTGCAATAGCGCACGATCAGCCGGGCTGCCTGCTCGGCGACGGCGTTGTCCAGCGGGAATGCCGTCACCGACATCAGAAGCTCCCAGGTCAGGCTCTCTTGCAATGGCCGGATGCCAGCGATGACTTCCAGGTACGTCATAGACGAGATGCACAGCTCACCTTCTCGCTGCAGCGTCCGCCACAACTGCATGGTCGGTGGGTGGCCGCGCAAGCAGCCGATGAGGATGTTGGTGTCGAGAAGGTATCTAGGCATTCTCGGCCTCGACAGTCTCCGGCTTCCGCCGCCACATGGCGCGCATCTCGCGTTGATAGCGAACGAAGTCCTCTTCAGTGACGAGAGCGGGGTGACCTTCCAGCTTCCAGGCAGGCTCCTTCGAGTCATGTCAAGATGAGACTCCTTCACTTCTCCGACATCCATATCGGCATGGAGAACTACGGGCGGGTTGACCCGGCCACGGGTCTCTCCTCGCGCCTGGGCGACTTCCTGGCCGCCTTCGATCAGGTGGTTGACTACGCCCTGGCCAACGACGTTGATCTCGTGATCTTCTCGGGCGACGCCTACAAGACCCGCGACCCCAGCCCCACCCACCAGCGGGAGTTCGCCAAGAGGATTCGCCGCCTGGTGGACGGCGGCCTGCCCGTCTTTCTCCTGGTGGGCAACCACGACCTGCCCAATGCCCTGGGTCGCGCTCACACCGTCGAGATCTTCCCCACCCTGGGCATTGACCGCGTCTACGTGGCCCGCACCATTACCACCGTGCCCATCGAGACCCGGCGCGGGCCAGTCCAGGTCGTCGCCCTGCCCTGGATCATCCGCAGCAACCTGCTGACCAGGGACGACTACAAGAATCTGACCCTGGCACAGCTCGACGACAAGATCAGGGAGAAGATCGGCGGCCTCATCAAAGACGAGGTGGACGACCTCGACAGCAGTGTCCCCGCCATCCTGTGCGCCCACGGCAGCGTGGACGGCGCCCTCTACGGCTCGGAACGCAACGTCATGCTGGGTCAAGACATCATCATCCCCCGTAGCCTGGTCAACGATCCCGCCTTCTCTTACGTCGCCCTGGGACATATTCACAAGCACCAGGTGGTCAACGACGACCCGCCCGCCGTCTACGCTGGCAGCCTGGAGCGCATCGACTTCGGCGAGGAGCGCGACGCCAAGGGCTTCGTGGTGGTTGACCTCGACGCCCAGGGCAAGGCAACCTGGCGCTTCGTGCCCGTCAACGCCCGGCGCTTCCTCACCATCAGGGTCGATGCCGGCTACGACGACCCCACCGACGCTGCCCTCAAGGCCATCGCCCGGCACGACGTGAAGGACGCCGTGGTCAAGCTCATCATTGAAGCCCGCACCGAGGTGTCGGTACGGGAGGACGAGATCCGCCGCGCTCTGGCCGATGCCTACTTCGTGGCGGCCATTGCACGGGAGGTGGAGCGGACGATACGCGACCGCCTGGGTGGTCTTGCTGCCGAGCAGTTGACGCCCCTGCAAGCTCTAGAAGCATATCTTAAGGCCAAAGACGTGCCCCCGGAGCGGGCCAGGGTGCTCCTGGCCCACGCAAGCCAACTGCTCAACCCAGAGTCCCAGCCATGAAGTCGCCAATCACGTCCACAATCGCCGCCGTCCGCCAGAACCATGCCCTGGAACACGCTACCATGCATGTTCTCAGGGCGCGCTATCCTACCCTGCACCTGGCGGCCCGCAGCCATGCCCGCGGCTTCCACGTCTACGGGCCAGTGGACACCGACGTTCTGCGCCGGGCAGCCGAGGAAGCCCTGGCGCGCCTCCAGGCAGGGCAACACAACCTGGCCATTCACCCCTTCTGCGGTACCAACGTCGCCGCCTTTGGTCTGGCCGCAACCCTCTTTCCCCTGCTGACTGCCCGTCACGGATCGCGATCGGCTCGCGCGAGCCGCGGGCTATTGGGTGTGCTGGCCGCCATTCTGGTCGCCCCTGTCCTCGGCCGCCTGGCGCAACGCCATGTTACCACCTCGCCCGATCTCCACGGGCGGAGCATAACAGACGTTACCCGTCGCCAGGTTCTTGGCCTGATCATTCATTATGTCGAGGTCTCGTAGCGTGTTCTATGTTTTCCACGGTGATGACGAGTTCTCTCTCCGCCAGGCGGTGGACGCGTTGAAGGCCAAGCTGGGTGATCCAGCGACTGCCGACCTCAATACCACCGTCTTCGATGGCCGCGATCTGTCTCTCAGCGAGCTACGCAACGCCTGCGACACCCTCCCCTTCCTGGCAGAGAAGCGCCTGGTCATCGTCGAGGGGCTTCTCGCACGCTTCGAACCACGATCCGGCAGCGACGCAAATGGAGGCGACCGGGCTGCCAAGGGCAGTGCAGAGCCAGCTCTCCTCGCCGGCCTGCGGGACTACCTGCCGCGCCTCCCCGATACGGCCCGCCTGTTCTTTATCGAGCAGCAGACGCTGAGCGACCGCAATCCCGCCCTGCGGATGGCCAAGGAAATCGGCGGCCACATACGGGTCTTTCCCAATCCCACCGGCCCCGATCTGGGCGCCTGGATCGAACGACGCGTGCACCAGGTGGGGGGAACGATCTCCCCCCGCGCCACCGAGACCCTGGCCGCCTTCGTCGGCAGCAACCTGCGTCAGCTTGCCCATGAGATTGACAAGCTTGTGACCTACGTTGGCCAGCGTCGTGTGGAGGAGGGAGACGTGCATCTCCTGGTCGCCGACGCCCATGAGGTCAAGGTCTGGGACCTAACCGATGCTCTGGCCGCCCACCAACGCGACCGCGCCCTGGGTTTGCTCCAGACCATGCTCAACGAGGGCGACCAGCCAATCGTGATCATGGCTATGATCGCCCGTCAGTTCCGTATCCTGCTCCAGGTCAAGGACCTGTCCGATGGGCGGCTGCCAACCGAGGCCATGGCCGCTCAGCTCAAGCTGCACCCCTTCGTCGTCAAGAAGGCGATGCCGCTTGCTCAAGGCTTCAGCTACGAGCGCCTGGAAGCCATCCATCGCCACATGCTGGACACCGACATCGCCATCAAGAC
>DAOUCN010000330.1:0-17113 GCA_034431995.1 Chloroflexota bacterium
GGGCCTCGATGAACGTGCCGCTGAAATCGCCCTGAAAGCGGGGATAGTTGTGGGTGAGGACGAGGATTCTCATCGTCTCCTCATCCCGCTGCCTTGCTTGGCCGATCTGTCATTCTGAGCGAGCGCCATTTGCGAGCGAAGAATCTCTTGGCCATCGCGCTCTGTGCCTGGAGATTCTTCGGTCGCAGACTGCGCTCCCTCAGAACGAAAAAACGAAGCAGTAGTACCCACCGGCGTGTTGTCCTCTCGCTCGCGCAGGCGCTCCTCGAGGTCATCCAGCCGCTCCGCCTGGGTGACGACCAGCTCAGCCAGGAAGCCGACCAGAAAGAGGAGCAAGCCAGCGATGACCGTGAAAACGGCGAAGGTGAAGACAGGTCGCTGCTGTGTTTGCTCAGACAGCCAGAGCCAGAGCAGATAGACCAAGATGAGGATGCCTATGCCCACGACGCCCAGGCCGATAGAGCCGAAGAAGAGCATGGGCTTACGGCTAAAGGTGAGCAGGAACTTGACCACCAGCACGTCGAGGAATGAGACCGGAATGCGCCCCAGACCATACTTGGAGCGGCCTTTGCTGCGGGGATAGTAGTTGACCATGACCTCGCCGATGTGGTAGCCCTGCGAGGCGGCGATCATGAGAATGAAGCGGTGCCAGTCGGAGCGCAGGTGCATCCCCTCAACAACCTCACGGCGGAAGGCCTTGATCCAGTTCATGTCGTGGGCATGGACGTTGAACAGGAGACGAGACACGGCATTGTAGATGGTAGAAGCGAAGACCTTGGTGTCGCTTCGGCCCTGTCTCCAGCCCGCCACGACGTCGTAGCCCTCGGCCATCTTGTCGAGGAGCTTCGGGATGTCCTCTTCGGGATTGCTCTCCAAGTCGGCGGGGAGGAAGACGATGATGTCGCCCGCGCAGTGGCGGAAGCCGGTGCGCATAGCGGCGGTGAGGCCCATGTTCTTGCGGTGGCGCACCACTTTCAGGAAAGGGAAGCGGCTGGCGCAGGCCAGAGCCTCATCGCACGTGCCGTCGGTGGAGCCATCGTCCACCAAGACGACCTCGCCGTCAATGGCGCGCGCGGCAAAGCAGCGGGCAATCGCCTCCATCAGGGGAGTGATATTGCCCGCCTCGTTATGCGCCGGGACAAAGATGGAAACCACAGGCATGTGTGCTACGGACCTTTCAGCGCGACTTGTAGACCTCTCGCCGGTGACCCACCAGGTGAACCGTGATGATTGCTTTGTCCTGGTCTACTGTGTAGATGGCGCGGTAGTCACCCACACGAAGCTTGAATGCGCCCCGCCATGGGTCGGTCGAAGCTTCAGGCGTCACATCGTCGAAATGATCGGCCAGCCATCTCACCTTGCGCAGGACGCGCTGAGCAATGACACGATCCACTCTGGTCAAGCTTTGCAGTCCTTCTTGCGTGAACGCAACAGCGTAGACCATTCATCACCACCGCAGTCCAAGTCTAGAGGCCACTTCTTCGGCTGGGATGGTCGGAGCACCCCCTCTCTGCCCTTCGATCGAACGGCGAAGACGCTCACGTACCTCATCCTGCAACTCTAGCCCGACATCCGGGTCTCCGAGCCATTGCATGAGCGTGTCCTCAACGGTCTGGCGCACAAGCCCCCTAAGCTCGTCTACGGTCATGTCAGCGACTTTGACTGCCATCCATGCTCCTCCTTCATCATCCATACGTGTCTCATTCTGCAGTTCTCCGCGTTCATCAGCGGGCTTTCCGTGTTCATCCGCGTTCTATCCGAACTGGCTGGCCGCCGCGGGCGAGGGAGTGCTGGGCGGCTTCGAGGACGCGCACGACGCGCAGGCCGCTCTCGCCATCGCTGCGGGGACGCTGGCCGGTGCGCACGCAATCGAGAAAATGGGCACACTCAACCTGCAGCGGCTCGCTCATGTCAATCTTAGGAATGTAGATGTCGCCGCTGTGGAGGCGGAACTGAAACTCACCGAAGATGGGATCGCCCTTGCGGTACACGCCCTTGTCGTAGATCTTGATCTTGCCCTCGGCATCCACGTCGTCATAGATGATCATCTTGCGGCTACCGACGATGGTCATGCGCCGCAGCTTGCTGGGGTCGAGCCAACTGGCGTGGACGTGGGCCAGCACGTTGTTCGGGAAGACGAGGGTGATGAACACCACGTCCTCGATGCCCTCGGACAGGTACGTCGCGCCGCGGGCGCTGACCTCCGCCGGCAGGCCCCCCAGGACGTAGAGCAGAATCGAGATGTCGTGGGGGGCGATGCTCCAGAGGACATTGACGTCCCGCTGCACGCGCCCCAGATTGACGCGGTTGCTGTAGATGTAGTAGACCTGGCCGATCTCGTCTGTGTCAATCAAGTCTTTGATCTTGAGCACGGCCGGGTTGTACTCGAAGGTGTGGCCGACCATGAGGACGCGCTTCTGGCTCTCGGCCAGGGCGATGAGATCGCGGCAATCGGCGGAGCTGAGGGCGAGGGGCTTCTCCACCAGGACGTGTTTGCCGGCTTCCAGGGCGGCCCTGGTCAGCGCGAAGTGCGAGCGCACGGGCGTGGCGATGACCACGGCCTCGATGGAAGCATCACCGAAGGCGGCGTCTGCGTTCTCTGCTGTACGCGCGTGGGGATAGAGGCGGGCAGCTTCGGCCAGGCGTTCGGGCGCGCTGTCGCAGACCAGGGCCAGGCGGGCGTCGCGGCTCTGGTGCAGATTGCGGGCCAGGTTCGGCCCCCAGTAGCCGTAGCCGATCAGGGCGGTCGAGATGGGTTCGGGCATGGCTGTCTCCAGATACCAGCATGGGGCGGGTCTGTGCTGCACGGGTATTATAACACAAGCAGGGAAGGGTGGTCAAAAAGCGCGGGGTGGGGAACGCGGATGAAGGCGGAAACAACGTGGACGAGCGCGGAAGTCCATCCTGGTCTCGGCGAAGGTGTGCGGGCTTTCCGCGTCATTCGCGGTCCATTGGTGCTGGATGAAGAGTGACACACAAGCGGAATTGCGCTGACACGCTTCTTGGCGTATAATGCTACCAGGCCCGATAGCGCAGCGGTGTAGGTGTAGAGATGTCTATTCGACGTTTGGCTGCTGTGGCGGTGACGTAAGGACATTCAGGTGTGGATGAACATGGTAGGCGGGTGGGTGGAGTACTGTGCGGCGCGGCAGGAGGCGGTGTATCCTGGTACGATGGCAGCATCGGACTGGGAGGCCGCCAGTTGGGGTGGAGAGCAAGAACGGTGAGCATTCGGCCAGGTGATTCTGGGCGAAGTTGGTGGTGTGGTGGGGGCGTACGCTCGGACTAGTCCGGCTTATAATACATATCAGATAGCATTACAATATTAGAAGCGGAATTGATTCCCGCGCTTCTCCAAAGACCGACGTCTGCGGGTGTAGTCTCGCGCCCTCGCTGGCGCCGACGGTCAGGAGGAAACGATGCCTCAAGAGTTTGTCGGAATCTTCGGTGCGTTTGGCTTTGCCACTGCCGCCGGGCTGAACGCCTGGGCGACGCTGTTCATCGTGTCGCTGGCTGGCCGCCTGGGCTTTCTCACCCTGGCGCCACCTTACGATGTGATGACCACCATTCCTGTCATGGTCGGCCTGTTCATCTTCATGCTGGTGGAGGGTCTGGCCGACAAGGTGCCCGGCGTGGATCACATCTCGCACATCATTCACACCGTCCTGCAGCCCATTGCGGGCGGCATCCTCTTTGCCTCGCAAGCGGGTGTGATTACCGAGATGTCGCCCATCCTTGCCTTCTTCGTTGGTGCCCTGGTCGCTGGCAGCATCCATGGTGTGCGGGCCACCGTGCGGCCCATGGTGACAGTGTCCACCGCCGGCACCGGCAATGCCGTGGTCAGCGCGGCCGAAGACGTGGCGGCGGTGACCATCACCATCGGCAGCGTTCTCGCTCCCGTTCTGGCCTTTGGCGCGATCGTTGTGCTCATCGTGGTGGGCGTGTGGTTCTGGCGGCGCAGGCGGAGAAAGGGGGCGGCGGGATGATCGCTCGAGGGATGAGCGCTGAGGACTGAGGGATGAGGGGAGGCAGCCGGAAAGATGCAAAGAGCGCAAAGGTGGAGGGTATGCAGCGGCGACGGCCGCCGGGCCTGGCCGTGAGCGCTTGCTAGGGCGATGGGGGACACGATTGGTGGGCGCATGCCGGAGGTAGGGGAGTTGTACGCGGGAATCAATGATTCCGGTGCAAAAAGGTGTCCGGCGACTCGAAGTCGCTGCTGCGACGACGCGAAGCCCGCCTTCGCAGGCTGTTTCAGTCGCCAAAGGGCGACTTTGCGGCTTTGTAGGTGCAGTTGCAAGCTGCTGACGCCATCCGTTCAACACCCTCCCGGCGGGCCTTGACACTAGGCAGAGGATGTGGTATAATGGCATTGAAATCTTAGATGTAAGACCCGAGCTCTTCATCCGTAAAATGCCCAGCCGAGCATGAACACACTCGGTACAGCCCGGATATGTCACCCTACAGCGACACAATCAACGGTTCTTCGCCAACTGAACGCCACAAGCGGCTTCCTACCCTCAACCGGTCGCTCATGAGCGACGAGGTCTACAGCATTCTGAGGTTGCGCATTCTTCAGCGCGACCTGCTTCCAGGCGAGCGACTGGACCTCAACGCGATGGAGCGAGACCTAGGCGTGAGCCGGTCGCCACTTAAGGCAGCCTTGCACAGGCTCATGCTGGAGGGCTTGGTAGAGATCAAACCGCAGTCGGGGACCTTTGTGACTGCACCCACATGGCAGGATGGTGAAGAACTGATTGGCGTTAGGTCGGCGTTGGAGATCTACGCTGCTGGTCAGGCTGCCCAACGCATGAACGAGATCACCGCCCGCGAACTGCAATCCGTTATGGACAAGATGCATGCACTGGGGAGCCAAGTCGAGCCGGACGCGCGATTTGATCTCCTGTTGGAGCTCGACTGCACGCTCCACAGCCTGATCGTGGATGCCGCAGACAACAGCATGCTCAAGAAGATCTGGGATTCGGTTCACACGCGCTACCGCACCATGGCTACCCGCTTCCGCAGAACCGAGCGCGACATGGAAGTGGCGTTGGCCGATCATCAGGCCATCGTTGATGCCCTCGTAGCCCGGAACGCGCCGGAAGCGCAGCGGCTGATGGCTCTGCATTTGGAGAGATCGAGGGCGCTCATGATGCGCGACTTTGGGGGGAGCGGATAACAGCGTCTAACACGCTGGGCCGCCTCCGCCCCTTTTTCGCGGGGGTGGCTGAAATCTTAGATGTAAGTTGCCTCTTATCTCTCGTTGAGCGGCTGGCAAATGGAAGGGGGTGACGCCATGGGTTTGCAGGAATTGTAATGAACACGCCAGTCAGTTGCCTGAGCACACATGCAGGGAAAGGAAGGGGGGTGAGACTGTGGACCCGTGAGGGAGAGAATGGCGTCGGCCCTGGATCTGCGGCAGGGCAGCCGGAACAGACGCCTGGGGAGTGCTGAAATGACAACTGGGCGAGTCTCAGGATCAAACAAAACCAAGAGGAGGACAACATGGCTAGGCTAAGTCGTCGCAGTTTCCTGCGCCTGAGCGCCACAGGCATCGGTGGCGCAATCCTGGCTGCCTGCGGTGCAACACCGACTCCAACCCCCGCACCCACGCCGACGGCCAGAGTGGTCGAGAAAGAGGTAACCAAAGTCGTCGAGAAGCCAGTGACGCAAGTCGTCGAGAGACAGGTGACTCAGATCGTGGAAAAGGCAGTTGAGAAGATTGTCGTGGCAACGCCCACCCCGGTTTCTCTGAAGGGCACTGAGTTACTGCTGTGGATCGACGCCCAGCTTGCGGTTGCCGCGGCCAAAACGTTCCTGCAGGCGACCAACCAGACGTGGGCTCAGGAAAACGGCGTGAAGTACCGCGAAGTTGAGACATCGGGTGGCATGGGAGGCGCAGAGCAGGTCGCCGCGTGGATGGCAGCCAAGTCTGGCCCGAATCTCTATCTCGCTGGCGAGTCGCTCTTTGTCTCCCAGGCAATGAACATGGAAGACGTCGGCGCGCTGGCCACTGAGTTGGGCGAGAGGCTAGGCGGCTGGTTTGATGGCCCCAAGAGCCTCGCCACGTCGTATAAGGGACAATGGCGGGGTATCCCAGCCTGGGTATTTGGCCAATACTGGCACTATCGAGAGGACCAGTTCAAACAGCTGGGCTATGATGGCTTCCCCAAGACATGGGAAAAGCTGCGCGAAGCGGGGGCCAAGGCAAAGAAGCAGCTAAACTCCCCAGTTGGCTTCGGCTTAGGGCCTTGCGGCTCAGACTCGCACGTCAACATCTTCTCGCTACTCTGGAGCTTCGGAGGCAAGTTCTTCAACCCGGACGGAAGCATCGGCATAGACACCAAGGAAGCTCTGGGGGCTCTCGAGTGGTTCAAGGGCTTCTGGGACGACGCATGCAAACCAGAAGGAATCGCCTGGGATTGCGGCGGGAACAACCAGGCCTACAACTCCAAGCAGATCTGTTGCACGAACAACGCCATCAGCATCTATGTCGGCGCCAAGACACAGGATCCGGAGTTGGCAAAGGTGACAGGCGTCGCTGGCGCTCTGGCCGGGCCGGCAGGCACTTTCCACTATCAGTCACAGTTGGTGGCTTGCATCCCCTCGTACGCGAAGGACAAACCAACGGTTTTGGCCTATCTGAGGAACGCGCTTTACGATACCAAGACTCAGATCGCTCTGACCAAGGCAGGAGAAGGCTACAACCTGCCACCCTTCAAGGCTCTTCAGACGATTGAAGCGGCCTGGCCGGTCGATCCCAAGGAGGCTATGGCGCGCAATCTCGTGGAGGGCACGGCTTCACCGGGCTACGCAGGGCCCCTGACACCGGCAGTGGGCAAACTGATGAGCCAGAGCGTTTTCCTGGACATGTTTGCCTCGGTGGCGAGCGGCAAGAAGACTCCCAAGGAGGCCATCGCCTGGGTTGTTGCCGAGATGAAACGCATCATGGCCTAGGTGCCACACCAGTGTTTGGGGCAGCTCTCATGGGCTGGAGCTGCCCCAAATTCCTCTCTTCACCCACAAACGGGAAGGAGCTTTGACATGGTGAACCACGCCCCCGGGCCTAAGCCAGTAGCGAGGATTCGTAGACCACTGCGGGCGGGTTTTCGCAACTGGGCACAGCGAGATAGCAGCCAAGGCTATCTACTTCTTGCCCCGGCGTTGCTGATTCTGCTTGTGCTACTGGTATACCCGCTTATGTTGGGCATATACATGAGCTTCACGGACTGGCCAGTGGGAGGTGAACCTGCATTTGTGGGCCTGAGAAACTTCGTGAAGAACTGGGAGAGCCCTATTTACAGGCTGGCGATTGCCAACACACTGCGGTACACGGTCATCGCGGTGGCCGTCAAGCTGGTGCTGGGCTTTGGCCTGGCGCTGCTACTCAATCAGCAGTTTGTGGGGTGTAGGCTAGTCAGGGCTGCCATCTTGCTTCCCTGGATTGTCCCTATTGTCCTTAGTGGTCAGGCCTGGAAGTGGATGCTGGATCCCAATTTGAGCGCTGTCAACTGGGTCCTGCGCTCGCTGGGCTTAGTGAGCGGGCAGGGCATACCCTGGCTGGTGGACCCCGATTGGGCCAGGGCAAGCGTCATTATCGTCAATGTCTGGCGAGGCATCGCCTTCTACGCCATCAACTTTCTGGCTGGGCTGCAGACCGTGCCAGAGGAATTGTACGAGGCGGCAACCATTGATGGCGCCGGGCGACTCACCTGTCTGGTGAGAGTGACCATCCCGCTTGTCCTGCCAGTCATCATTGTGGTGGTGCTGATCTCCAGCATCGGCACCATTTCCGATTTCGGCGTGGTGTGGACCCTGACCGGCGGCGGACCGATGCATGCCACCGAGGTGCTGGCCACGTGGTCATATGCGGCAGGCCTCGGCTCTGGCAACCTGGGACCAGGCGCCGCCGTTGCCATGACCATGTTCCCACTGCTGCTGGTCTTGGTGCTGCTCAATCTGTCCTACGTGCGCAGGAGGGCTGAAGCATGACAACACCGTCTTCACACAGGCGTCCGTCGGTGTCTGCCAAGACGGTTCGCCGGCTGCTGACAGTGTACTTGCCCATCTACGGCGTGCTAATTGTCATACTGTTGCCCTTCTACTGGATGGTCATCGCGTCTTTCAAGCCTTACCCAGAGATGTTCGACCTCAAGATGAACCCGTTTTGGGTGGCACATCCAACGCTTGGCCACTACAGGCAGCTATTGTATCAGACCAATTTTCTGGTATGGCTCAAGAACAGTGCGCTCGTTGCCTCCATCACGACGGCGGTTGCCGTGGTCGTCTCCACCCTTGCCGGTTACAGCCTCGCACGGTTGCGCTACAGGGGCAATCAGGCCATATCGCTGGCCATTTTTGTGGCGTATCTGGTACCACAGACCCTGTTGTTCATACCTTCGGTCCAAGTGGCCAGTTGGCTGAGAGTCCTAGGAAAACAGCAGTCGCTGTTTGTCTTCTATCCTGTGATGATGATACCCTTCTGCACATGGATCATCATGGCCTATTTCCAGACCATCCCGCCCGACCTTGAAGAGTGTGCTATGGTGGATGGGGCGACGCGGCTGCAGGCGCTGCGGCGCGTCACCCTGCCGCTGGCTATGCCTGGAGTCGTCACCGTCACCATCTTCAGCTTCACCAGCGCATGGAACGAGTTCCTCTACTGCCTGGTCATGGTCTATGATTCCCTTGACAGGACATTGCCCGTTGCTGTGCTGAGCCAGTTGGCGATCGGTGATTGGTACTACTGGGGGCCGCTCATGGGGGCAGCGATGCTGGCGGGGATTCCCGTGGTCATTCTCTATAGTTCTGTCGTTGATCAGTATGTATCGGGTCTCACTGCTGGCGCGGTCAAGGGGTAGTAGGAAAACCGGTATGGTTCATGATATACTGAAAGGAGCAGATGCACGGATTAACCAGCATCGTACCGCCCAGCGCCTTCTGCGCTTCGTCCTGGGAGAGGGAGTGCCTGTGCCTGCCGGTACGCAGGTCGCCATTGAGCAGACTCGCCACGCCTTCCCCTTCGGCTGCAACATGTACGGCTGGGAGAGGCTCGATACCCCGGACCAGAATGCGTCCTACAGCCAGCATCTGGCAGATCTCTTTAGTTATGCTGTCTTGGAGTTCTACTGGGGCAAGCCGCCAGGTTACGCCCGCATGGACGGCTACGAGCCAGCACAAGGGGACATCCGCCGTGACAGGCGTGAGAAACAGGTAGAATGGTGTTCGCAGCATGGCCTAATGGCCAAGGGCCACCCCTTGCTCTTCTTCCGGGAGCCAGCTTGGGTGGCCGCTCTGGCGGAGGCCGACGGCGAAGCAGCGCAATGGAGCCGTATCACCCGAGAGATCCGTGGTTTTGCCGGGTCTGTTGCCATTTGGGATGTGGTCAACGAGCCAGTTGGCATGCAAGCACGCAGCATGGAGCAGAATGCGCCAGCCCTGTCGCGTCTCTACGCCCGGCATGGCGAGCTGGGCGTCATCAAGAAGGCGTACGCCCTGGCGCGGCAAGCCGATCCCACGGCCATCCTGGTGCTGAACGACGTTGTGACCGACGACCGTTTCCTGAATCTTGTTGCACAGGCCCTCGATGCGGGGGTGCCCATTGACGCAATCGGTATTCAGCATCATGAGCTGAGCGACTACGGTGGCCCAGAGCGAGCTTGGGACATCTGCGAACGGTTCGGACGCTTCGGCCTGCCGGTTCACATCACCGAGCTCATGATCCCGTCGGGCAGCGCAGCCGGACGGGCGGCCTTTGGTTGGCAGAGGTGTCCCGCCGGCTGGATGACCGAGCCGGAGGGTGAAGCGCGCCAGGCTGAGGAGACGGCCGAGCTCTACCGTATCCTTTTCTCGCATCCGGCCGTTGGCGCAATTACTTGGTGGGATTTCTGCGACCAAAGCGCCTTCATGGAGCTGCCTGTCGGATTGCTGCGACGAGATGCCACGCCGAAGCCTGCCTACGTGGCCTTGCGCAAGCTGATCAGAGAGGAATGGTGGACGCGGGCGCAGCTTGTGGCGACGGGAGGTGCGATACCGTTCAGTGGCTTCCTCGGCGACTATCGTGTCACGGCGGAGATAGCGGGAGTTCGCCTGCAAGGAGCTTTTTCCCTTGCTGGGCCACCAGACGCGCTCATAGATGTCTGCTTGCAAGCGAGTGCATGATGCGTTGCCCGTGCAGCCGCGGGGAGACATAGCGTGACAAGCTTCAGAGTACCTTGGGGGGCCTGGTACGGCGACAAGTCGTTCGAGTTGTCTGTGCCAGACGACTGGAGCATGACAGTCGCGCAGCCGCCGAACGTACCCGCGCTGAGTCAGGATGAGTTGGCCGCCAGGTTTTCAATGCCTCTGGGCAGCCCGCCGCTGCGCGACCTGGCGCGCGGCAGGCGTTCGGCGGCCATCGTGATTGATGACCTGTCGCGGCCGACGCCAACGGCAGTGCTCCTGCCAATGGTTCTCAAGGAACTGCAAGCGGGTGGGATCAGTCGTGAGAATGTCACCGTGCTCCTAGGGCAGGGAGGCCACCGGCCGCTTACCCGCACGGATCTGCTCAAGAAGATCGGACCGTTGGTTGACGAACTATCCGTCGTCTGCCATAATCCCTACGAGAACCTGGTTTTCATCGGCAGCACGTCCTTTGGCACGCCGGTTTGGCTGAGCCGTTGGTATGTGGAATCCGACTTGCGGGTGACCATCGGTTGCGTCGAGCCACATCCCGCTTACGGCTTCAGCGGCGGGTGCAAACTGGTGTTTCCCGGCCTGGCTGGCATTGATTCCATCTATGCCAACCATCGCCCCAATCACCTGAGCGGCGGACCACTCGTTCTCGAAGGTAACGAAAAACGGGTGGACGCCGAGGAGGCGGTGCGCATGGTTGGGCTGGATTGCATTGTGAACGCCGTAGTCACTGGCCCACGGCAGGTGGCTGGGCTGTTTGTCGGCGATTTCGTTACTGCCCACCGGGCGGCGACGCGGCTGGCTGAGCGGGTCTTTGCCACACCCATCGCTGGGCCGGCCGACATCGTTGTGTTCAATGCCTACCCCAAGGACACCGAGTTGATTCAGATCAGCAATGCTGTCAACGCTGCTGCGACGACAAAGGCCTGGATCATGCATGAGAACAGCATCGTAGTGATCACCTGCGCGGCAAGCGAGGGGGTCGGCTATCATGCCCTGTATCTGCGCGGCGGGCGCATGGCCGTGCGCCGTCCTCTGCCCGTGCTCGAGGGCCGGCGCGTGTTTGTCTTTACGCCGCACGGGAGGGCTAATGAACTGCCTGACATCTTCCCACCTGAGACCGAGCTGCACCATGACTGGGGACAGATTGTGTGCCGGATCAAGGGTCTGTGCCACAGTACCCCATCAGTCCTTGTCTTGCCCGAAGGTTCTTTGCAGATACCAGTACCAGCGTAATGCAGCCAAAGCACGGAGGCCAAGACCATGCTGCACAAAGTCCTTGTCACGGCCCGCTCATTCGTCCGCTATCCGGGAAGACATACAGCCCTGCTGGAGCAGACTGGCTGGAGTGTGCACGTAGACCACCGGCCGAACGCGCTCACGGAAGCAGAAGTCCGTGAGCTGGTGGGAGATGTTGATGCCATTATCGCTGGGGGAGACACCTACAGTCGTGCGGTTTTTGCCGCTGCGCCACGCCTGAAGGTTGTTTCGCGCCACGGCGTTGGATGCGACGCCATTGATCTCAGAGCCGCAACCGAGGCTGGCGTTGCGGTGACTATTACACCGGGTTCCAATAGTGTGTCCGTGGCCGAGTTGGCTCTGGGGCTTATGATCTCTCTGGCGCGTCACATTCCGGCGATGGTCAACGCGACGCGTGGTGGCAAATGGGAGCAACGGCAGGGGATGGAACTGGCCGGCAAGACTGTAGGCATTGTTGGGCTGGGGCGGATTGGCACAGCCCTGGCGGCGCGCGCACGCGCACTGGAGATGATCGTGCTGGCACACGATGTGCGTGAGGCCCAGACTATCAGCCAGCAGTATGCCATCAGGTATGTGCCGCTGATTGATCTTTTGTCTTTTTCAGATTTCGTTGTTCTGACAGCATCAACCACAGCCGGTGCTCGACCGCTCATTGGAGAGGAGCAGCTCCTGCGCATGAAGCCTGACGCGTACTTCGTCAACGTCGCTCGGGGTAGTCTAGTTGACGAGCATGCCCTCTATCGGGCGCTGGTGGAGAACCGGATCGCTGGCGCCGCGCTTGACGTCCTCTCTCAGGAGCCTCCAGGCCGGAATCCTCTCCTCACGCTGGACAGTGTGCTGCCGACCCCACACATCGGCGGAGTGACGCGCGAGGCGAACGAGCGGGGATCAATCATGGCCATTGAGAACGTCGCCCAAGTCCTGAGAGGCGAGATGTGCCCAAACACTGTCAATCCAGAGGTGTACGCCCAGTGGAGACGAGGCACGTGAGCATACCCCCGTCTCCGGCGCCCAAGGCCGCATCCTTCACGGTACGGGCAGTCCACTGTGATCACACAGCCTGCGACGAAGAGATCTACGAGGCGGTGTGTGCAGTCACCGATCCCTTGTGGCGCGCATGGCGGAGGCTGGAGCGGGCACAGACAATCGCGATCAAAGTCAACATGGCTATGCCACCGGACAGGATTGTCCGCCTGGGTGGTCGCCGCCAGGAGCTTGTGGATGAGGCGGTCCTGCGGGCCACACTTCGCCGCCTGCGTGAGCGGACATCGGCGCACATCATTGCCACGGACACGGAGATCTGGGGATTCAACGCTGGCTCACCACAGAATGAATTGAACTACCTTGATATCTTACGTGAGTTCGATGTGGACTTCGTGCACGCAAACCATGCACCCACTGCCATCTACAGCGTTCCGGGCGGGGGCTGCATGTTCAGTAGCTACCAGTTGCCTGCCTGTGTTGGCGAGGCGGATGCCTTTGTCTCGATAGCAAAGCTGAAGACCCATCTGTTCCAGGGTTTCAGCCTCACCCTCAAGAACCTGTTCGGTCTCCCTCCCTTGCCGCCGCGCGGCCGAGCACGCGCCTACTTCCACCACATCATTCGCCTGCCGTACGTTTTGGCTGACCTGGGGCGCATCGTGCAGCCATGTCTGAACATCGTTGACGGCCTGGTCGGCCAGTCGGGGCGGGAGTGGCGGGGCGAAGGGCGCATTTCAAACGTGCTGATTGCCGGCGATCATGCCATCGCTACTGATACTTGTGGATCGTGGCTCATGGGGCATGATCCAACCGCCGATTGGCCCCAGGCACCGTTCCTGCGTGATCGCAACCCTCTGCTCGTGGCTGCGGAGAGCGGTTTCGGTACGGTGCGGCTTGACGACATTGACTTTGAGTGCACCGCCCAGCGCCTGGTGGGCCAGTTTGAGCCAATCATGGTTGACCCTATGGAGACCATGATCAGTTGGCGGCGCACTGCCTGCGAACAAGCGCTCTTCTACCGTGATCACCTGACAGACTTTGTCGCTGCCTATGCTGGGCAGTTCATCATGCTTCAGGACTACAAGGTTGTCTGGCGTACCTCAGAACTGTCCGCCTTGCCCAGTAGGCGCGCTCTGGCCGGCGGGCAGAAGGAGCTTGCCCTGTGGCTGAAGTATGTTGATCCTCAGGAGCAGGAAGGGGAGAACTTCGCCGTGTACGAACGCGAGCTGGCCAAGATACTGGCAATAGGGGCAGCGGACACGACACTGAACGCTTGCGGAGGAACTCCAGGTGAGCACAGGCAAGATTGACTTCGATACCGTCGCCAACTGGCCGGACTGGCCGCAGGGGTGGGTGTTCACCGACGTCAGCGGCGTCGCTGTTGACTCAAAGGACCGTGTCTATGCCTTTACCCGTGGTCCTCGTCCTATCGCCGTTTTCGATCGCGACGGAGGATTCTTGCGCTCGTGGGGAGAGGGACTGTTCACTCGCCCTCATGGTATACATATCAGCCGCGATGACGCCGTCTACTGCACAGATGTTGGTGACCACACCGTCCGGAAGTTCACGACGAACGGAGACCTGCTGCTGGTGCTGGGAACACCGGGCGAGCCATCTGACACAGGAAGCCAGGGCCGCGACTTTCGCACGATCCGACGACCGGCCGGCCCATTCAACGCGCCGACCAGCGTGGCCGTCTCTTCGCATGGTCACATCTTTGTGGCCGACGGGTATGGCAACGCACGGGTACACCGGTTCTCTCCCGATGGCAGGCTTGAGCTCTCGTGGGGGGAGCCTGGGGATGGGCCTGGCCAGTTCCGTTTGCCGCACGGCATCGCCGTCTCTGACGACAACCGCGTCTATGTGGGCGACCGTGAGAACAACCGCATCCAGGTATTCACGTTCGATGGCCAATTCATAACGCAATGGAGGAATGTCTTCCGGCCCAATGACATCTGTCTGGACAAGGCACAGCAGCATGTGTACGTGGCTGAACTCGGTCATCGTATTGGTACAGCCATGGGACTGCCTGAGCCCGGCGCGGACAGCCCACCATCAGCAGTGAGCGTCTATGATCTGGACGGCAGGCTGCTCGTGCGTTGGGGTGAGCAGGACTATAGCAGTCCCAACAGTGTCTACGCCGCCCACGGCTTGGCGCTTGACTCGCGGGGAGATATCTACGTTGCTGAGGTCTGCTGGGCGGTCAGCCAGGGGGTGCCGCCGTCCGGGGTCCGTCCACTACGCAAACTCCTGATCAGAAGTGCATAGCGGAGGGCGTTCTTTGACGGCTAGATGCCATCTCTCACATCTCCGCCAGCAGCACGGTCCCCGGTAGCCCAAGCCCAGTTGACTTGCCCGTCACCGCCACGCCGACGGGCGGGCCAGGCTATGCACAACGCGTGAATGCCGGGGGCGAGGAATACCGTGACAGCCTGGGCAACACCTGGGCTGCCGACCAAGCGTTCGCCACCGGCAGCTGGGGCTATGTCGGAACATCCACAGGCACCTACACCGTCACCAACGCCATCGCCGGCACCACGGACGACCAGCTCTACCAGACCGAGCGCAACAACATGACCCAGTACAGGTTCACGGTGCCCAACGGCACGTATCAGGTCACGCTCAAGTTCTCGGAGAACTTCTTCAGCGCGGCCGGCAAGCGTGTCTTCGATGTGCAGCTGGAAGGAACGACCGTGCTGCGCAGCTTTGACATCTTCAAGGAAGCGGGCAACCTGCGCTTCAAGGCCGTGGACCGCACGTTCACCACAACCGTCAGCGATGGCGTCCTGAACATCGCCTTCACCGCCATCGTGGAGAAGCCCAAGATCAGCGCCGTCGCTGTCATCCAGCAGTAGTACCCCGCAGCACATCGACCACAGAGGGCACAGAGGACGCAGAGGGCCTGCTCGCGCATCCACCTCTGTGTTCTCTGTGTCCTCTGTGGTTCCATCCCTCGCTGACGACTCTTCCCGCGCGTGGCCTCTGGCGCAGCCTACGAAGCGGCAGGTATGGGAACCTGTCCTACGCCTCTCTCCCGGCGTCATGGCGCCCTGGCGGTTTCCCTCTGTGCTCTCTGTGTCCTCTGTGGTTCCAGCCCTCGTTGACAACTCACCCCGCGCGTAGTAACATGATGCCAGCCTCCCCAGCCTCCTTACGTCTTCATTCAGTAGGCACATGCGAGTTGTATACTATGCACCGCGGAGGCGCAGAGAACACAGAGACAGCGACAGGAATGACTCTGCGGTCTCCGCCTGTCCAGGTCCTCTCTGGGCGTCTCGGTGGTGAGATCGGCTGGTCTTCTTGCAGGAGGTTCCCATGGCCCGTCCCTTGTCTTGGCTGGCACGGCACAAACTGGCGGTCTCGGCCATTATTGTCCTGGGTGTGATCGCCGTCCTGGCGCTGATCGTCCTCTTCGCGCCGGGCCTTGACCGCATCGCCTATGCCTCGCCCCTGGGCAAGGCCCCCGAACCGGTCAAGGAGCGGCTGCGGCCCTATCGCGCTCCCAAGGTGGACGCCATCCTGCCCAGGGAGGGCGCAAAGGACGTCTTGGAGCGCGCCTCCGTCACCGTCAACTTCACGACACCGATGAACAAGGGCGCGACCGAGGAGGCTGTGCGCTTTGAGCCAGCCGTCAAGGGGAGCTTCACCTGGGCCGACGACCGCACCCTCATCTTCACCCCACAAGAGGACTGGCCCAGCGGCGGCACCGTCACCGTTCATGTGGACACGGGCGTGCGGAGCTGGATTCTTCGGCCCAAGGAGACCGAGTTCACCTCGCACTTCACCATTATCGGTCCGCCCACCATCGTCACCACCACGCCCGCGCCCGGTGCCCGCTTCGCCGCGCCATACAGGGACGCCAACATCACGATTACATTCAGCCGGGCCATGGACGAGAAGTCGGTCCAGGATCGCATCATCGTCTCGCCCCCTATGCAGAACCAGCGTTTCGGCTGGGTGGGCAACAAGCTCTTCGTCTATGGTGTCGCCCAGCCGTCTACCTCCTATCGCGTCGCCCTGCTCCCGGGGGCGCGGGATAAGGTCTACGGCCTGGAGATGAAGGAAGGCTACGACTGGAGCTTCACCATCACCCGCATGATGTCCAGCCTGGGCCTGCTCGAGACGGGGCGCTACGGCCAGTTCTCGGCCTACAGCCCCAAGCGCCAGGATCTCAACGTGGTCAACGTCAGCCGCGTGGATGCAAAGCTCTACACTGTGGACGTGCCAACTTACCTCAAACTGCGCGCCTTCACCTATGACGACTGGCGCAAGTTCCGCTCGGAGACGCTGCCCTTCCTGCGCGAATGGACGATACCCGTGGACGCAGCAGGCGACAAGACGACCCGCATCACAGTGGACATGGGCGATCTCGCGCCCGGCATCTACATGCTGCTCCTCACCGCGCCGGAGGACGTGCGCGATAGCCAGGTGGTGCTGGTGTCCAAGATGGGCCTCACCCTGAAGCGCACCGACCGCCAGGCACTGGCCTGGGCTACCGACATGGCGACGGGCCGCCCTGTCCCTGGGGCGACCGTGACGTTCTACAATGCCAAGGGCGAGGTGCTGGCCCGGGGACTAACCGATGCCGACGGCATTTGCCTGGTAGACATCCCGCAGACGACCGGCCTGGTGCACGCCCTGGCCAATGAGAGGAATCTGGGCATGGCCGCCGCCTCATCCGACTGGCAGACGGGCATCGAGC
>DAOUCN010000331.1:0-2139 GCA_034431995.1 Chloroflexota bacterium
GGCTCACAGCCCCGTGACCGTGACTCTCTCAGACGGCGCTACCCTTCATCGAGGCGATCTCGTATGCATCATCAACTTCTGGAACGAGCGTCTGCCAGTGATTCCACCCTCGGGCCCAGACTTGGCCTGGGCAACCTCCATGTTGCGCCGGACCCGCCACTCGTTGCAGCTCATCGCCCACTACACGGCCACTCACCCTAGCCTGCATGGCGTCGTCGCCTTCGGCGGCGAGACCAGCGTCTTCGGCGCGCAGTTCCTGGGAAACCCCAAGGACCTGCTGGCCAAGTTTGGCCTGGACTACATTGTCATGGAGGACCCTGAAGCACCATTGAGACGGCTCAAGCTCTTCCTGGACCGCATGTATGCCTGGGCCCTCATGTGGACCTTCAACGCCGGCACGCTGAACTCCAAGGTCTTCGCTCGCCTGGGCCGCGGCCAGGCATGGATATCTCGCAGCCACCTCTTGGCCGTGTACGGCGGCGCGGCCATGAGTCCCCAGGCAGCAACCGTGAACCCTGCCCATGCTGCCCTGCAGGAGGGCTATCCTCCGCAAGATCCGCCCTGATTCTGCGCAGAACCAGTTGACAAGCTTTCATGGGCAATGTAGAATGTGACTAGCACAGGCAGCACGCGCCGAGGTGACTGCCCATGCCATTGCGGAGGCGAGTCGGTATGGCACACAACGTCACCCTGATTCCGGGGGACGGAACAGGCCCAGAGCTTGTGGCAGCGACGCGCAGAGTACTGGAGGCCACGGGCGTCAAGTTCAATTGGGAGGTCCTCGACGCTGGCGAAGGCGTCATGGACAAGTACGGCACCCCGATGCCCGACCATGTCCTGGAGTCCATCCGCCGCAACACCGTCGCTCTCAAGGGACCGATCACCACCCCCATCGGTGAGGGCTTCCGTAGCGTCAACGTCGCCCTGCGCAAAGCCCTCGACCTCTATGCCAACCTGCGGCCTGCCCGCTCCTTTGTCGGCGTCCGCTCACGTTATGACAACGTTGACCTGGTGATCGTGCGCGAGAACACCGAAGACCTGTATGCCGGCATCGAGCACTGGGTGATCCAAGACGAAGCCGCCGAGTCCATTAAGGTCATCACCCGTCGCAACAGCGAGCGCATCGCCCGCTTCGCCTTCGACTATGCCCGCAGCAACGGACGGCGCAAGGTAACCGCCGTCCACAAGGCGAACATCATGAAGTTCACCGACGGGCTGTGGCTGCGCGTCTGCCAGGAGGTAGCCCAGAGCTATCCAGACATCGCCTTCGAGGACCGCATCGTGGACAACATGGCCATGCAGCTCGTGCAGCGGCCCGAGGAGTACGATGTCATTGTCTGCCCGAACCTGTATGGCGACATCCTGAGCGACCTGGTGGCGGGGTTGGTCGGCGGCCTCGGCATTGCCCCGGGAGCGAATATCGGCGCTGCCGCCGCCCTCTTCGAGCCCATCCACGGTTCGGCCCCGAAGTACGCCGGCCAAAACAAGGTCAATCCAACGGCTACAATCCTGTCTGGTTGTCTCATGCTGCGCTATCTGGGAGAGAAAGAAGCTGCGGAGAAGGTAGAGAAAGCTGTGGCAGCGGTCATCGCCGAGGGCAGGCACGTTACCCAGGACATGAAGCCATCCCGTGATGACCCAACTGCCGTGGGGACGTCCCAAATGGCTGACGCCATCATCGCTCACCTGTAGATCCCCGTGAGAAGCGGTACGCCCCACCCGAGATGTGAGGAGGCATGACGATGGAGAGAAGGCACAGGGTTTTGGACCCCCGCGCCATGGAGCGCGCCATCCGGCAAATACGTGGCGTCTATGACGCCCAGGTGGTACTGGGCCCCACGGACTCCATTGACGAGATCCATGTGATCGCCTCGCCCTTGCGCAAGCCCAAGCAGGTCGTGCGAGACATTGAGAGCATGCTTCTCGTCAGCTTTGGCATCCGGGTGGACTACCGCCGGATCAGCCTCGTGCAAATGGACGAAGAGCGCGCCGCACACGGCGAGGGCCGCGCCCGCCTTGTCGCTGTCCGCGCCCTCGGCGGTACCGCAGGCCGCGCTGAGGTTGACCTGGAAAGAGACGGACAGATGCACACCGCGGTGGCCCAGGGCCCAGCCATCGGCATGGACCTCCAGCGCCTCG
>DAOUCN010000332.1:0-1771 GCA_034431995.1 Chloroflexota bacterium
TCTTCGCGGAGTTCGCATGGTCGCTTGCGACTCGAGCCAAACTCCGGGGGCTCACCGGAAAGTGGATACTGAAAAAGGCTATGCGCGGGCTGGTGCCCGAGGCGATTATCGGCCGCAAGAAGAGGGGCTTCCCCGTGCCCATCTCAACATGGCTTCGCGGCGAACTCGCGTCTTGGTGTCGTGAGATTCTCCTGGACGAGAGATCGGGGCAGCGAGACTTCTTCAATCGCAAGCGGCTGGAGACCATGATCCGTGAGCATACGGAGGGTCGCGTCAATCACGCCGATCAACTGTGGCAGTTGCTCAATTTCAAGTTGTGGCAGCGAACGATTATGGAGGCATGTTCGGTGCGCATACCCGAACACGCGTCTTGCCGGGTTTCGACGGTGTATACTGCCACCGATCTCTTTGGACATGCGATAAGATAGCAAATCGTCCAAGGAGAGAGAGGCATGAGAGGAGAGAAAGAGGAGACCAGAGGGAAGGGGCGCTGGAGCGCCTCCAAGAAGGCCGCAGTAGTGCTCCGCCTGCTGCGGGGGGAAGACCTGGAGACGGTGAGCCGGGAGGTCGCGGTGGCGGTGCATGAACTGGTGCGCTGGCGAGAGGCCTTCATCGAGGGCGGGAAGGAATCGCTTCGGGGCCGGCCCGCCTCGCCGGTGGAGCGGGAGCTGCGCACCGCCCAGCGCAAGATCGGGGAGTTGACGATGGAGTTGGAGATCCATCGAAAAAGGGGGGAGCTGCAGGCACGCCAGCAGAGGTGTGGGAGATGAGAGCCGAGCTTGCTGAGAGCACCGGCCGGGCCTATCCTTTGCGGTTGATCTGCCGGGCGCTTGGAGTAGCGCGGTCCAGCCTCTATGCCAGCCGGCAGCCTCGCAAGCCGCGAGAGCAGTGGGCGAAGCCAGGACCGAAGACCCGCCTGGGCGACCAGGCGCTGACCGAGGCGATGCGGCGCGTGATCCGGAACAGTCCCTTTCATGGGGAGGGGCATCGCAAGGTGTGGGCGCGGCTGCGGCGGGAGGGGGTGCGTGTGGGCCGCAACCGGGTGCTGCGGCTGATGCGGGAGCACGGGCTGTTGGCGCCCACGAGAAGGGTGCATGCGCATGGGGACAAAGCCCACGCCGGGCGCATCGTGGAAGACGCTCCCAACCGCACCTGGGGGACGGACGGGACTCGTTTCTGGACCGAAGAAGAGGGCTGGTGTTGGGTGTTCGGGGCGCTGGACCACTGCTGCGACGATGTGGTGGGCTGGCAGGCGGTCAAGCGGGGAGACCGCTTTGCGGCGCTGGAGCCCATTCGCCAGGGGCTGCGAGAGCACTTTGGCGGGGTGAGCAAGGAGGCGGCGCGGGGTCTGGTGGTGCGCTGTGATCACGGTCCGCAGTATGCTTCGGACGACTTCCGGGGGGAACTGACCTTCTGTGGGATCGAGATCAGCCAAGCCTACGTGGGGGAGCCGGAGTGCAACGGGATCGTGGAGCGGTTCTTTCGCACCCTCAAGGAGCAGGTGCTCTGGGTCCACCGGTTCCGGAACCTGGAGCAGGCCCGCCAGGTGATCGGCGAGTTCATCGCCCGCTACAACCGCCAGTGGCTGATCCAGCGCCTGGGCTACCGCAGCCCGGCCCAGGTCAGACAGTCATTTCTGGCCGTGCAGGAGGCCGCCTGATAAGGCAGAAATGTGTCCAAGAGACCGGGGGCAATACACCGCCACCAAACCTGGAATGCGCGCAATGGCTCGACTATGCAAGATGGGCTGATCAGATGAGCGGTCACAGAC